>NZ_JBEPCJ010000126.1:0-24263 GCF_040299565.1 Spirillospora sp. NPDC000708 | reverse complement strand
GCTTGACGACGTTGGTCAGGGCCTCCTGGACGATCCGGTACGCGGCGACGCCGATCTCCGGCGGCGCGCCGGCGGCGCCGTCGGCGCTCAGCGTCACCTCCAGGCCGGCGGCCCGGGCCGCGTCCACGAGGACGGGGATCGCGTCCGGGCCGGGCAGCTCGGCGGGCCCGCCGACATCGGTGCCGCGCAGGACCTGCAGGGTGCCGCGCAGCTCGGTGCGGGCCTCCCGGCAGGTCGCGGCGATCGATCCGAGCGCCTCGGCCAGCTCCGCGCGGTCGAGCGGCCGGTCGCCGGCGACGAGGTGGGCGGCGGCGCCCGCCTGCACGCCGATGACGGTGATGCTGTGCGCGAGCAGGTCGTGCAGGTCGCGGGCGATCCGCAGGCGCTCCTCGGCGACCCGGCGGCGCGCCTCCTCCTCGCGGGTGCGCTCGGCGCGCTCGGCCCGCTCGGTGATCGTGGCGAGCCGGGCGCGGTGCGACCGCCAGACCTGCACGGCGATCACCACCGACACCACGGCCTCGATCACCGCGATCTGCTCGCGGACGGAGCCGCCGCCCGCCCGCAGCGCCATCGTGATCACGCAGACGAACAGCAGCAGGCCGGCCACCGTCAGGACGGCGCGGACCCGGCGCCCGAACACCGCGTAGGCGAACAGCGCGATCACCTCGGCCGGGATCAGCGCGTGATGCTGGTACTGCAGCAGGTGGTACGGCAGCGTCAGGACGACCAGCACGACGAGCGCGAGCGCCGGGCGGCGCCGGATCACCGCGAGCGGCACGTGGGCGCCGGCCAGCAGGAGGACGCCCCAGGCGTCCAGCGGCCGCGTCCCCGGCCAGGCGAGCGCGGCGGCGACGGCCGCGGCGGCCAGCAGCGTCGTCAGCAGGGCGTCTCGGGTCGCCGTGTCGGGCCGGGGCATCGTCACCACGTGCCCATCCTCCCCGACTTCGCGGCCGGTGCGCACCCGCCCCGCGGCGTGCCGCCCGCCTGGGGCCGCGTTCCCGCCGGTCCCGGGCGCGCCGCCGTGCGGGCGGCGCGCCGGGGCCGAGGTCAGATGAGGCCCTGGGCGAGCATCGCCTCGGCGACGCGCTCGAACCCGGCGATGTTGGCGCCCACCACGTAGTTCCCGGGCGCGCCGTAGCGCTCGGAGGTCTCGTCGCAGGTGTTGTGGATCCGCGTCATGATCTCCGCCAGCTCCGCCTCGGCCTTCGGGAACGTCCACATCTCGCGTCCCGCGTTCTGCCGCATCTCCAGGGCGCTGACGGCGACGCCGCCGGCGTTGGCGGCCTTGCCCGGGCCGAACGCGACGCCCGCCTCCTGCAGCACGTGGACCGCCTCGGGCGTGGTGGGCATGTTGGCGCCCTCGGAGACGGCCTTCACGCCGTTGCGGACCAGGACCCGCGCGGCCTGGACGTCCAGCTCGTTCTGCGTCGCCGACGGCAGCGCGATGTCGGCCGGGACGTCCCAGACGCTGCCGCCCCGGACGAACCGGGCGGACGCGCCGCGCCGCTCGGCGTAGTCGGCGACCCGGCCCCGCTCGACCTCCTTGATCTGCTTGAGCAGTTCGAGGTCGATGCCCTTCTCGTCCACCACGTAGCCGCCCGAGTCGGACACGGTGATCACGTTGGCGCCGAGCTGCTGCGCCTTCTCGATGCTGTAGATCGCGACGTTGCCGGATCCGGACACGGTGACGGTCTGGCCGTCCAGCTCCTCGCCGCGCTTGCGGAGCATCTCGGCGGTGAACATCACGTTGCCGTAGCCGGTGGCCTCGGTCCGGCACGCCGACCCGCCCCAGGGCTGGCCCTTCCCGGTGAGGACGCCCGCCTCCCAGCGGTTGCTGATCCGCCGGTACTGGCCGAACAGGAAGCCGATCTCCCGGCCGCCGACGCCGATGTCCCCGGCCGGGACGTCGGTGTCGTCGCCGATGTGGCGGTGCAGCTCGGTCATGAACGACTGGCAGAACCGCATCACCTCGGCGTCCGAGCGGCCGCGCGGGTCGAAGTCGCTGCCGCCCTTGCCGCCGCCGATGCCGAGACCGGTCAGCGCGTTCTTGAAGATCTGCTCGAAGCCGAGGAACTTCACGATGCCGAGGTTCACCGACGGGTGGAAGCGCAGGCCGCCCTTGTACGGGCCGAGCGCGCTGTTGAACTCCACCCGGAAGCCGCGGTTGACGTGCACCGCGCCGGAGTCGTCGGTCCACGGCACCCGGAAGACGATCTGCCGCTCGGGCTCGACGAGCCGCTCCAGCACCCCCTGGCCGGCGAGCTCGGGGCGGGCGGCGACGGCCGGGCCGAGCGACTCCAGCACCTCGTGGACGGCCTGGTGGAACTCCGGCTCCCCCGGGTCGCGGACGAGGACGCGCTCGTAGGCCTTGTCCAGCACGGTGTGCGTGCCGGTCGCGTTCTGCGGCCGGGGGGAAACGGGCATGCCGGGTCCTTCCTCAGACGGTGATCATGCCTCTCCACTTTAGGCGGTGGTCTGGACCACCGCGGGGCACGGGCCGGTCAAAGGCCGGTATCCCCCGCGAGAACGGGCTTGACGTCCAGCACCGGCGTGCCGTCGAGCGCCTCCAGGCCGCGGACGCGCACGCGCCGCCCGGTGACCTGGAGGATCTCCACGGGGTGCAGGCCGATCGGGTTCGGGCGGGCCGGGGAGCGGGTGGCGAACACGCCGGTCTCGGGGTTGCGCGGGTCGTCGCGCGGCCGGGTCCGCAGCACGTCCCGCGGAGCCAGGTGCAGCCAGGTGAGCACGATGATCCGGTCGCCGTCGCCGAGCCCCTCCAGGGCCGCCTGGTACGACGGCTCGAAGACCAGCCACGCGTCGGGGGCGCCCTCCGTCCCCTGCTTGGGCGCCTCGGCGCGGTCGCTGAGGGGGGACGACACGTGGCCGACGGGTGTGAGGGCGAAGTCATCGCGGATGTTCTCCATGCCCTGATCCTCCCAGCCCGGTCGCGCGGGCGCGTTCTACCCCGGCGGCGGTGGTTGCGGCAACGGGGGTGCGCCGGGTTACCGTCGAGCACGACAGATCGCGGGGGCCCGGCGAACCGGGCTGAGATAGCGGCTGGGACGGCCGCTGACCGCATGAACCTGACCGGGTAATGCCGGCGTAGGGAGAGATCGAGTCGTCATGACCGAATCCGTGGTTCCAGCTGCCCGCAAGACCTACCTCCAGGGCTCCCGCCCGGGGGTGCGCGTTCCCATGCGGGAGGTCCCGCTGACCAACGGCGACGTCGTCGTCCTGTACGACACGTCCGGGCCGTACACCGACCCCGACCACGAGACCGACGTCCGCAAGGGGCTGCCCGCGCTGCGGGAGGCGTGGATCGCCGAGCGCGGCGACACCGAGCCGTACGACGGGCGGGCGGCCCGCCCCGAGGACGACGGGCGCCGCTCCGCGCCCGCGGCCGACGGGCCGCTCGCCCGCCGCCCGCGCCGGGCGAGCGGCGGCGCGGTGACCCAGCGCGCCTACGCGCGGCGCGGGGAGATCACCGCCGAGATGGAGTTCGCGGCGCTGCGCGAGGGCGTGGCGCCGGAGTTCGTCCGCGACGAGCTGGCGGCGGGCCGGGCGGTGCTGCCCGCCAACGTCAACCATCCGGAGATCGAGCCGATGGTCATCGGCCGGAGCTTTCTGGTGAAGGTGAACGCCAACATCGGCAACTCGGCGGTGGCGTCCTCGATCGAGGACGAGGTCGAGAAGATGACGTGGGCGACCCGCTGGGGCGCCGACACGATCATGGACCTGTCGACGGGCCGGGACATCCACACCACCCGCGAGTGGATCCTGCGCAACTCGCCGGTGCCGGTCGGGACCGTCCCGCTGTACCAGGCGGTGGAGAAGGTCGGCGGCGACCCGGCGGAGCTGACCTGGGACGTCTTCCGCGACACCGTGATCGAGCAGGCCGAGCAGGGCGTCGACTACATGACCGTGCACGCGGGCGTGCTGCTGCGGTACGTGCCGCTGACGGCGCGGCGGAAGACCGGCATCGTCTCGCGCGGCGGGTCGATCATGGCGGCGTGGTGCCTGGCGCACCACGAGGAGAACTTCCTCTACACCCGCTTCCGCGAGCTGTGCGAGATCTTCGCGGCCTACGACGTCACCTGGTCGCTCGGCGACGGGCTGCGGCCCGGCTGCATCGCGGACGCCAACGACGAGGCGCAGTTCGCGGAGCTGCGCACGCAGGGCGAGCTCACCCGGATCGCCGCCGAGTTCGACAATCAGGTGATGAACGAGGGCCCGGGCCACGTCCCGATGCACAAGATCAAGGAGAACGTGGACCTGCAGCAGGAGTGGTGCGACGGCGCGCCGTTCTACACGCTGGGGCCGCTGACCACCGACATCGCGCCGGGCTACGACCACATCACCTCGGCGATCGGCGCCGCGATGATCGGCTGGCACGGGACCGCGATGCTCTGCTACGTCACGCCGAAGGAGCACCTCGGGCTGCCGGACCGCGACGACGTCAAGGCCGGCGTGATCGCCTACAAGATCGCGGCGCACGCCGCCGACCTGGCCAAGGGGCATCCGGGCGCGCAGGCGTGGGACGACGCGCTGTCGGACGCGCGGTTCGACTTCCGCTGGGAGGACCAGTTCGACCTGTCGCTGGACCCGGACACCGCGCGGGCGTTCCATGACGCGACGCTCCCGGCGGCGCCGGCGAAGACCGCGCACTTCTGCTCGATGTGCGGGCCGCACTTCTGCTCGATGAAGATCACCCGGGACGTCCGCCGGTACGCCGGCGAGCACGGTCTGGCCGAGGAGGAGGCGCTCGCCGCCGGGATGCGGGAGAAGGCCGGGGAGTTCCGCGCCGGAGGCGGGCGCGTGTACCTGCCGCTGGCGCCCGGCGGTTCCTGACCGGGGACCGGGCCGGGAGACCGGTCACCGGCGCCCTCGGTGAGGGCGGCCCCCTTCTTTCACCGGAGCCCGCCGCGGACCGCGTGCCGCGGCGGGCTCCGGCCGCTCGGATCCCCCCTCGCGGGACCCCGGCCGGGCGGACACGGCCGCCTGCCCGGGGTGGCGCGGCGCGCTGCGACTAGACTTCAGGGAACGTTCCAACACCGCGGACCGTCCCCCTGCACGCCGCGGTCGCGCACGCGTCAGGAAGGACCGGGGACCCAGGTGACCAGCGACGACACGCCGCGCACCCGTGCGCCGCGCGCGGACGTCCGCCGCAACCGCGCCCGGCTGCTCGCCGCCGCGCGCGAGATGTTCCTGCGCGACGGCGCGGGCGCCTCGCTGGAGGGCGTCGCCCGCCTGGCGGGCGTCGGCGTCGGGACGCTCTACCGCCACTTCCCCACCCGGCAGGACCTCCTGGAGGCACTGCTCGCCGACGCCTACGACGCGCTCGCGGAGCGGGGCCGCGAGCTGCTGGAGTCGCCGGAGCCGGGGCGGGCGCTCCTCGCGTGGCTGGACGACTTCGTCGCCGCCGTGTCGGTGTTCCGGGGGACGGCCCCGTCCGTCCTGGTCTCCTTGCGCGGCGAGCGCTGCGAGGCCTTCCGGTCGTGCCGCGCCATGCGGGACGCGGGCGCTGCGCTGTTCGCGCGCGCGCAGGAGTACGGCGAGGCGCCCGCCGGGGCCGCGTTCCTGGACGTGCTGAAGCTCGCGGGCGGGATCGCGATGGCCGGCGAGCGGGAACCCGGCGCCGCCGGGCGGCTGCTCTCCCTCGCCGCGTCCGGCATCGCCCCCGGCGCCGCGCACGGCGAGAGCGGTGCCGCGCACGGCGAGAGCGGTGCCGCGCACGGCGAGAGCGGTGCCGCGCACGGCGAGAGCGGTGCCGCGCACGGCGAGAGCGGCGCCGCGCACGGCGGGTCGGGCGGCGCGCCGGACCCGTCCGGCTGAGGCGTCAGGTCTCGGCGTGGACGGGGAGGACGCGGCGCGGCCCCTCCGGCCCGCCGCCCTTAGCGCGCCATTCGCGCGGGTAGCCGACCGACACCTCGATGTGCGGCACGCCGTCCGTCCAGATCGTCCGGGGGATGTGCAGGTGGCCGTACACGACGGCGACGGCGCCGAACCGGGAGTGCCATGACTCCGTGCGCTCGGTGCCGCACCACTGCGCGAACTCCGGGTACCAGAGCACGCGGGTGGGTTCGCGGACGAGCGGCCAGTGGTTGACCAGCACGGTCCGGGTGCCGGGCGCGAGGGCCGCGAGCCGCTCCTCGGTGTAGGCGATCCGGGCGTCGCACCAGGCGTCCCGGGTGGGGTGCGGGTCCGGGTGCAGGTAGACCTCGTCGGTGCAGACGACGCCGGAGTCGTGCGCGATCTTCAGCGCCTCCTCCTTGGTGGACGCGCCGTCCGGCCGGAACGTGTAGTCGTACAGCAGGAAGAGCGGGGCGACCGTGACCGGGCCGTCCGCGCCGTCCCAGACCGGGTACGGGTCCTCGGGCGTGAGCACGCCGAGCCCGCGGCACATGTCGACGAGCCGCCGGTAGCGGGCCTCGCCGCGCAGGGCCACCGGGTCGTCCTTGACCGTCCAGAGCTCGTGGTTGCCGGGGACCCACAGGACGCGGTCCCACCGCCCGGCCAGCACGCCGAGCGCCCACTCGACGTCGGCGAACCGCTCCGCGACGTCGCCCGCCACGATCAGCCAGTCGCCCGGCGCCGCGGGCTCCAGCGCCTCGACGAAGGCGCGGTTCTCGGGGAACCCGACGTGCAGGTCGCTGATCGCGTACACACCGCTCATGCCGTGATCGTAAGCGCAAACCGGTCGCGGCCCGCGCCCTGCGGGCGGGCGCGGGCCGCGGCCGGGGCGGGGATCGCCGTGATCGGCCGTGCTTCCTCCAGGTCAGCCGCTCGGCGCGGCGGACGGGGCGGGTTCAGGCGTTCCAGATGCCGGTGGCGGCGGTCTCGCGGGCGTAGTCGGCGAAGTCGCGGGCCTCGCGGCCGAGGGCGCGGCGGACGCCGTCGGCGGGTTCGGCGTTGCGGCCGTCCAGCACGGTGGTGAACAGGTACGTCAGCAGGCCGGCGACCTCGCCGGGGAGGCCGTGCTCCTTGAGCGCCGCCGCGTAGTCGTCCGCGCCGACCCGCACGTAGGCGATCTCGCGTCCGGCGGCGCGGCCGATCTCGGCGACCGCGTCGGCGAAGGTCAGCGCGCGCGGCCCGGTGACCTCGTAGACCTCGCCGGCGTGCCCGGCGCGGGTGAGGGCGGCGACGGCCACGTCCGCGATGTCGTCGGCGTCGGCGAACGGCTCGGGCACGTCGCCGGCGGGCAGGACGACCTCGCCGGCCCGGACCGGGTCGAGCAGGTAGTCCTCGCTGAAGTTCTGGGCGAACCACGCGGCCCGCACGATCGTCCATTCCAGGCCGCAGTCGCGGACGACGCGCTCGCACGCCCGCGCCTCCTCCTCGCCGCGCCCGGACAGCAGCACGACCCGGCGCACCCCGGCGGCCGCCGCCGCGGCGGTGAAGGCACCGATCGCCTCGGGCGCGCCGGGCGCGGCGAGGTCCGGGTAGTAGGACAGGTAGACCGACTCGACGTCCCGCAGGACCGGCGCCCAGGTCGTCCCGTCCGTCCAGTCGAAGCCGGGGACCGCCGACCGCGAGCCCATCCGGACCGGGACGTCCAGGGACTCCAGCCGCTCGACGACCCGCCGCCCGGTCTTCCCGGTCCCGCCGAGCACGAGGACGAGCCCGGTCTCCAGGGCGTTCCCGCCGATGTTCCCGCTGGTGTTCTCGCTGATGTTCCCGCTGGTGTTCGTCATGTCCTGGAGTCAACCGCCGGGCGCGCCCGTCCGACATCGTTGAGACGCTCGGCTCCATGCGCGAGCGTCCACAGCCCTTACGCTGAGCGGCATGGACGCCCTGACCGACCTTCTCGACGGCCCCCGCGCGCACGGAGCGTTCATGATCCGCTCGACGCTGAACCCGCCGTGGTCGATGCGGATCCAGGACGAGGCGCCGCTGACGCTGGTGGCCATGGTCCGCGACGAGGCCTGGGTGCTCCCGGACGAGGGCGCGCCCGTGCACGTCCGCCCCGGCGACCTGGTCATCTGCCGCGGTCCGGACCCGTACGTCGTCGCGGACGACCCGTCCACCGAACCGCAGATCGTCATCCACCCGGGCCAGCGCTGCACCACCCCGGACGGGACGAGCCTGTCGGAGGCGATGGACCTCGGCGTGCGCGCCTGGGGCACCGACCCGGACGGCAGGGCGGTGATGCTCGTCGGCACCTACGAGACGCGCGGCGCGGTCACGCAGCGGCTGCTGGCCGCGCTGCCGCCGCTGGCGGTCGTGCGCGGCGACACCTGGCGGTCGCCGCTGGTGGGGCTGCTCGACGAGGAGATCGTCAAGGACGAGCCCGGCCAGGAGGTCGTGCTCGACCGGCTGCTGGACCTGCTGCTGATCCAGACGCTGCGCGCGTGGTTCTCCCGCCCGGAGGCCGAGCAGCCCGGCTGGTACCGGGCGCACGGCGACCCGGTCGTGGGGCCCGCGCTGCGGCTGCTGCACGACGACCTCGCGCACCCGTGGACGGTCGCGGACCTGGCCGCGAGGGTCGGCGCGTCGCGGGCGGCGCTCGCGCAACGCTTCGGCAGGCTGGTCGGCGAGCCGCCGATGGCGTACCTCACCGGCGTCCGGCTGGCGCAGGCCGCCGACCTGCTGCGCGAGAGCGACGCCACCCTCGACGCCGTGGCGCGCCGGGTCGGCTACGGGACCGCGTTCGCGCTCAGCACCGCGTTCAAGCGGGAGCACGGGATGAGCCCGCAGGAGTACCGCTCGGGCGCGGCGACCGCCTGACGCCCTCCCGCCGCGGGCCGCCTCGGCGGTCCGCTGCCCGAACGTGCGGCGGCCCGCCGGGATGGATACCGGCGGGCCGCACGCGGTGGACCGTGCCGGTCCGGATCAGCCGTCGGCGTCCGGCAACGGCAGGTAGCGGCCGGGCACCTCCGCCGGGGTGAGGATCTTCTTCTCACCCGGGTACGGCTTGGTGAACCCGTGGGTCAGGTACCACGTGTAGTGGTCCATCTGGTCGGGGTTGGCGCGGTCGGGCTGCGGGTTCTGGTCGTTCTGGTGCTGCTGCCGGTTCCAGGCGTCCCACAGGCTCGCGACGCCCCTCTCCCCCGCCGGCACCGCCGGGGTCGGCGACTGGGCGGGGGCGAGCGACGCCTTGGTGGTCGGGACGGGGTCTTCACCGCAGGCCGGCGGCGTCTTGAGCCCGTAGGTCAGCGGGACGCGGTTCTGCACGGCGGTGAACGGCGTGTAGTCGGGCCGCCCGGTGAACGCGGTGTACATCGGGGTGGCCGCGCTGTCCTTCTGGTTCATCGGGCGCACCCCGAGGATCTGCTCGATGGTGCGGACCACGGTGATCTGCGAGTAGTAGTGGCCGTCGACCTTGCCGTGGTTGGCGTAGGGGCTGATGACCTGCACCGGGCCGCGCGCCCCGTCGACGTGGTCGACACCGTCCTGGGTGTCGTCCTCGATGACGAAGATCGCGCTGCCCTTCCAGTACTTGCTGTGCGAGATGTGGTCGACGATCCGGCCCACCGCGAGGTCGTTGTCGGCGACCTGCGCGATCGGGTTCGGCGCGCCGCCGGTGTGGTCGCTGGACAGCCAGAACATGTTGAGGCTGCCCGGACCCTCCGCGTCGAAGTGCCGCTTCCAGATCTCGTAGCGGTAGATGTCCGGGATGTCGGTGTCGAACTTCGGGTAGTCGTGCGCCGTCACGTCGTTCAGCGACGGGATCGGGGAGGACGAGTCCGTCTTGATGGCCGTGTTCTGGCCGGTGTCCGCCATGGTCCTGGCGTCGCAGTAGAACTGCTGCCACGTCGCGCCGGACGGCTTCGTCTCGAACTGCAGGAACTCGCCGTAGTTCTTGACGCTGCCCCCTGCCGCCTGAACGCCGCTCCACAGCGTGCCGGAGCGCTGGTGGCCGAGCGCGTCGTCCTCGGTGTCGTAGCTGCGGGTGTACTCGCCGGCGCCCGACTCGGTGTACTCCGGGTTGTCGGACTGCATGAGCCAGTTGTGGCCCTCGGCGGAGTTGGTGCCGACGTCGTAGGTGTTGTCGTACAGCCCGAACTGGCGGGCGAGCGCGTGCTGGTTCGGGGTGGCGTTCTCGCCGAACTGCGCGAGCGCCGGGTCGCCGTTGCCGCGCTTGTCGTCGCCGAAGACCTGGTCGTAGGAGCGGTTCTCCTTGACGAGCAGGAAGACGTGCTTGATGGTCGACGGGTCGCCGAGGCGGACCGGGACCGGTACGGGCCGCGCGCGGCCGCCGGTGCGCAGCCCGGCGAGCGAGGCGGCGTCCCAGCCGTTCTGCTGGAACACCCTGGCCGTGTAGGCGCCGATGAGCCGGTCGTCCGGCAGCGTGAACCGCAGCAGCGTGCCGGTCGAGTCGTGGGTGTTGTGGCCGGTGGCCGGCGTCGTGCCGGCGCCCTTGTCGATGGTGCGCCCGGGGCCGCGCTCGCCGATACCGCGCAGGCTGGTGACGACCACCTGCCCGCCGACGGTCGTGACGTTCTCGGGGAAGTAGTCCGTCGGCAGCATGCCCACGTAGCCGACCGGCGCCTTGGGTCCCTTGTACCGGTAGACGGCCAGCGCGTTGGCGCGGCCGAGGGTGACCAGGAGGCGGCCGTCGCCGGTGAGGGTGATGCCGTCGGGCTCGTAACCGACCTTGGCGCCCGGCCACGGCTGCGTGGTGATGGTCTGGACGACGGCGTCCTTGGACGTGTCGACCACGGAGACGGTGTCGCTGCCGGTGTTGGCGACGAACAGCACGCCCTTGGCGGCGTGCAGGGCGGTCGGGTGCAGGCCGACGTCGATGGACTTCACCGAGGCGCCGGTGTCGCCCACGTCGATGACGCTCACCGTCCCGGTGGTGACGGCGCCCGTCTTCGGATCGGCGGGGACCTGGGTGCCGTAGGAGTTGAGGGTCTGGTCGCCGTCCTTCGCGGGGCGCCCGCCCTCGTTGCTGACATAGAGCTTGCCGCCGACCAGGGCAAGGTCGCGTGGAGCGTTCCCAACGCTCCAGCTGCGCGTGATCGCACCCGTGGCCGGGTCCATGGCCACGACGCGGTTCTGGCCGTTGACGGCGGTGTAGAGGGTGGCGCCGTCGGCGGAGAACACCGCCTGGGCCGGCAGCGGGTGCTTCGACCCGTCGTTCGGGATCGTAATGAACGTCGGGGCGCCGACGGTGCCGTCGGCGTTCACTGGGAAGCGGTTGAACCCGTTGATCTGCGGCATCCAGAGGGTCTTGCCGTCCGGCGAGTACGTCGGGCCCTCCTGCCCCACGTTGTTGTTGCCGATCTTCAGGTTCGCGGCCGCCGAGGTGCCGGCCTGCTGGAGGACCTTGTAGTCCTTCAGGTCGACGATCGTCAGGGCGATGGAACGGTCCGTGGTCAGAGCCGCGAGATGGCGGCCGTCCGGGCTGACGGTGGACGACAGCAGCTTCCCGTTGTCGACGAGAAGGCGTTCGCCAAGGGGCTTGTCGAACTGGTCGCTGGCGAGCAGCGTGCCGAGGCCGGTCGTGTCGCCGACCTTGTGGGTGCCGAACGCGTGCGTCGACGCGTAGGCGACGCCGCCGCCGGCCGTGATGGCCAGCGCGGCGGTACCGGCCGCGACGATCCGGACCCGGCGGCCGCCGAGCCGGCGGAACACCCCGGAGCGGTTCTCCGCGGGGTTCCGGCGTTGCCTTCTGACGTGCATGATCTAACCCTTCTGAGCACTGGCGGGGCTGGCGAGCAGGTCGACGTCGCCGTCGAACTGCCACAGGGGGTTGGGCGCATCCCCGCTCGAGGTGCGCACCTGGAAGTAGCCGTTCACCTCCTTCGGACCGTCGCCGTCGGCGACGTACCGCCCGTCGGCGGTGACGTCGAGCTGGTAGATGGCGGTGCCCGCGGAGGCCGCGCCGGGCAGGTGCCACGTCACGACGCACCGCCAGTCGTTGCCCGGCCCCTCGTCGGCGACGCGGTCGCCGCCCTTGTCGCAGGACGCGGTGGTCCGCAGCTGGGCCTCGGTGACGGCGGGGCGGTGGAGTTCGCGGGTCTGCAGCCGGTAGAGGTGCGCGTACGAGGTGGCGAGGGAGGCCTCGAGCTTCGTCCGCTCGATCCCCGACCCCTTCGCCGGGGTCGTCCACGAGACCACCGCGACCGTGACGACGGCGAGGGCGGCCAGCGGCAGCACGCCGCCGACCGCGACGCGCCGCCCCGACCCGTCGTAGGCGAGGTCGGTGAAGTCGCGGCGCAGGAACAGCCGGTAGGCCAGCGCGGTGGCGGCGACCGCCCAGACCAGGGCGACCGCGACGCCGATGAGCAGCGGGCGGGTCTGCGCGGGCTCGGTGAACAGGCCGCGCCAGGCGAGGAACGCCTCGCCCGGCAGGGCCGTCCGCACGGCCACCGGCAGCGGCAGCATCTGCGCGAGCTGGAGTCCGAGCGCGAGGAGCGCGGGCATCAGCAGGCCCATCGGCGAGCGGCCGAGGGCCACCGAGCCGAGCAGGCCGACCGCCGCGAACGCCAGCGTCGGCGCGAGCACGCAGCACCAGGCGAGCAGCACCGTCGCGGCCGCGTCGCCGGACGACAGCATGTGGCCGTCGAGGCCCGCGAGCGGGTGGGCGCCGGCCGCGGCGAGCCCGCCGGCGATGCCGGAGGCGGCCAGCCCGGCCGTCATCGCCAGGATCACGGTGAGGCTCGCGAGCGCCTTCGCCGCGAAGATCCGGCGCGGGGAGCGGACCGCGACCAGCAGGTGGCGCCAGGTGCCGAGCCGGTCCTCGGCGGCGAACACGTCGCCGGCGGTCAGGGACGTCAGCAGCGGGAGCGCCCAGCTGCACGAGAAGCCCAGCACCACCAGCGACCCCGCCCAGCCGGACGCGTGCATCCAGCGGCCGAAGACCGTGTCGGCCGGGAGCGAGCTCTGCAGGCTCACCGCGGCCACGAACACGGCGGGGGCGATCCAGCACGCCGCGAGGACCAGCCGGATCCGCCACTGCGACAGCAGCTTGACCAGCTCGAAGCGGTAGCCGCGCGGCAGCGGCGCCGGACGGGCCTCGTCCGCGGCGGGGGCGGCCGTGGTGGTGGTCGCGGTCATCGGGGGTCCTCCTCGGTCTCGCCGGGAACGGTCCCGGTCCCGGTCAGGGCCAGGAAGGCGGCCTCCAGCGGCGGGACCACGGGCGCGAGCCCGCGCACCGCGACGCCGGCCTCCACCAGCCGCACCACCAGGTCGTCGAGGGCCTGCACCGGCCCGCGGACGACGAGCACGTCGGCGTCCGGCCCGGCCTGCGGGTCCCGCACGACCCGCAGGCCGGGCGTCCGCTCCGCCACCTCGCGGGCGGCCGGCGGATCGGAGGTCAGCAACCGGTGGTCGAGGTCGCCGACCTCGGCTGCGAGCTTCTTCACCGGGCCGGAGAACACGACCCGCCCGGTCGAGAGGATGGTGACCTCCGGGCACAGCGCGGCGAGGTCGTCCATCCGGTGGCTGGACATGACGATCGCGGCGCCGTCGGCGGCGAGCTCGGTGATGACCCGGTGGACGTGCCGCTTGCCCGCCGGGTCCAGGCCGTTGGCGGGCTCGTCGATGACGAGCAGCCGCGGCCGGGTGAGCAGCGCGGCGGCCAGCCCGAGCCGCTGCCGCATCCCCAGTGAGAAGCCGCGGACCCGGTCGTCCGCGACGTCGGTCAGCCCCACCCGCTCCAGCGCGGCGCCGACGCCGGCGGCGGGGTCGTGCCCGCGCAGCCGCGCCAGGGCGGCGAGGTTCTGCCGCGCGGTGAGCGAGGGGTAGAGCCCGGGCCCGTCCACGAAGCCCGCGACGCCGTCGGGGACGGCGAGCGTCCGGCCGACCGGCGTCCCCAGGATCTCGAGGCGGCCGCGGTCCGGGACGGCCAGGCCGAGCAGCAGGCCGAGCAGCGTCGTCTTGCCCGCGCCGTTCGGGCCGACCAGGCCGTGCACCTGCCCGCGGTCGACCTCCAGATCGACGTCGTCGAGCGCCACCACCTCGCCGAACGACTTCGTGATGCCGCGAGCCCGGACGACCCTGCTTCTGCGCATGCCAGTTCCCCACTTAGACGCCGCCGCAGGAACTTAGAGATCGCGAATGGCGTCGACGGGGCGCGCAGCCGAACGGCGGGCGAATGATCGCCCACCCTCAGGGGCCGCGGCGGCCCCGCGGGGACGGGGGAACGGGCGGTGCCGCAGGTCAGCCGACGGACACCGGCACGTCGGGGTCGGTGACGACGGCCGAGGCGGGCACCGAGGACGCGCGCCGGACGACCGGCGCGCCGCTCGCCTGGATGTCGCGGATCCGGATCCCGCTCCCGCCGCCGATGTGGACGTGGGGGGTGCCGGGCCTGGTGGCGTCGGGCTGGACGCCGTCGCCGTCGCTGAACATGAGCCCGTCGAGGACGATGCCCGCCCCGCCGGTGACGGTCACGATGCCCCTGTCGTGGGCGGGCTGGGAATGGCCGGCCGCGCCCGGGTCGGCCATGCCGCCGTAGAACCAGCAGTCGCGGACCCGCACGAACCTGCCGCCGGTGATGAGGAGCTGGCTGCCCGAGGTGGGATGGCCCGCCTGCGCCTGCGCGTCGAACCGGGCGCCGTTCAGGACCACGCCGCGGCCGCCGTCGAGGCGGAGCGCGCACACGTTGGCCCTGGCCGTGGCGAACACCGGGCCGACGACGGTCTTGCTGACGTTCGGCAGCCACACGTGGTAGCGGTCGCCGGGGCCCATCCTCGGGGAGTCGATCAGCATTCCGTCCGTCCAGTAGCTGTTGTCCGAGCCCCAGAGCTTGAACGGCGTGTCGTAGCTGTTGTTGACGTCCCAGAAGCCCGAGAAGGTGACCGCGGTGTGCGCACCCCACATGACGTGCTTGAAAAGGTTGAACGCGAGGTTCTCGAAATGCGAGGCCCAGAGCACCGACCCGCCGCCGGCCTGGTCGGCGAAGAAGGCGGTTCCCGAGTCGCCCTCGAAGCTCAGGTTGCCGACGTAGATCCCGCGCGTCCGCCCCTTCGGCAGGGTCAGCCATCCGGAACCCGGCACGCTGATCTTCACGCGCTGGTTGTAGTGGAACTCGTTGCCGCTGATCAGGCCCGTGAAGGCGAGCCCGTCGAAGACCTGGCGGGGCCGCTTGAACTCCATCGAGCGCTGCCCCAGCACGATCGCGGGCTTGCAGGTCTGCTGGGACACGTAGGACAGCGCCTGGGTGAGCTTGGCGTCGTCGGTGGCGCCCTTGAACGAGTCAAGGAGGACGCCACGCGCGGTCGAAGGGCCGCCGGCCGGATCTGTCATTTCCCCTCCTCAGCGGGCATTTCCACTGAGCGACGACATTCCCCCTTACTACGCTCGGTAATCGGACAGTCACGGAACAGTCACGAGCAGGTGACGGACCCCGGGCGCAGGATCGCCCCCTCGATGCCCTGCGGGCACGGCGTCACCGGGGGACGTAGAGGCGGATGTCGTCGACGCGGGCGCCGCCCTCGTAGAAGTTCATGTGCGGGTCGCCGATCATGAACCGGTCGGGATAGGCCGACCCGGCCGGCCATGTATGGCGGTCGACGAGGGTGCCTCCGGGGCCCTTCCAGGTCCAGTCGGCGTCATAGCGGCCGTCGTACTCGCCGGGCTTCTGGTTGTAGTGCCAGATCGGCTCGCCGTCCTGCACGAACGCGCGCGTGTACCGGTACGTCGCCCTGCCCACGTGGGCGAACACTCCCGACATCTCCATCGTGTACGCGCCGCCCCGGCGTTCGATCGCGAACGTGTACGGGTTCTCGGGCAGCAGTTCCGGCCGCAGGTCGACCGTCGAGACGATCGCGCCGCCCTTGGCGAGACCGCATTCGCTCTGCATCAGGTACTCGGTCCCGGGCATGGCGGGATACCTGCGGTCGTCGGTCATGAAAATGGCGTTCACGCCGTTTCCGGTCCCGGCGGAATAGGGCTCGTACCGCTTCGTCGCCGGGTTGCAGTACTTCAGGCCCGTACCCGTGTACTTGTACCTGTTGTAGCCGTCCATGGCCACTTTCCGGTGACCGTGGACGAAGATGTTGTCGTGCGGCGCCACCCGCCGGTAATCCATGATCGACATGTAGTAGAAGCCGTTGGAGTCGGTGCGCGCGTCCGCCCACGCGCATTCGGGCCTGGAGAAGTCGCCGCCGGACGCCCACGGGAAGACGGTCTTGCAGCCGCCCGGCGCGTAGCCGTTGATCCGGCCGTCGGGGTAGTCCCAGGAGCCGGCGCGCTCGCCGCCGAAGTCCAGGCCGCGCAGCGTCATCTCGACGCGGTACTCCGCAGGCAGGTCCCGCGTCGAGCGGATGACGACGCCGCCGCGGTAGTCGGGCTCGTCGAGGTCGGCGGCGCCGCGCCGCGAGGTGAGGGTCGGCGGGCGGTCGGGCCTGCCGTCCCCGTCAGCGTCCCGCGCGGCGAGTTCGGCGGTGAGCCACCCGCGCCGGCCGAACGCGAAGGACTTGCGGTACGTCCGGACCGTGGCGAGCTGCGTCCGGAACGCCGGGCCGCCGACCGTGTCGAAGTACGCGCCGTCGTTGTCGTACATGTCGACGTCGTAGGGGCTCGCGGGGCCGTCGTCGTCGGGCCGCCACGGCACGCGCGCGTCGTCCAGGCGCCGGTCGAACGGCTCGGCCGCGACGAGCCGCCAGCCGGGCCGAGCGCCCGGCGGCCCGCCGCCCGTTCCGGCCTCCGCCGCGCCCGCCGTGCTCACCGTGCCCGCCGTCGCGGACAGGACGAGCGGAACCGCGAGCGCCAGGCCCGCGCGAACACGCCGCTTCATATCGCCGCCTCCCTCGCCGCGCCGCGGGGCGCGGTGCTCGGCCGGTTTCAGGACGATCTTCGGTGACGGTAGGCCGGGGACGCGCCCGCCACCATGGCAAACATCGACAAAGTGGTATTGACCAGTCGGCATAACGGGACGTAGCGTGTGCGGCGACGGGATCGGCTCCATAGAGGGGTGAAGGCGTGCGGACTGGCGGTGAGGGCCGTAACGGGAACACGAAGCGGCAGGCGGTCCGCCGCGAGTTGCTCGCCATGCTCGAGGGCCTGGAGCCCGGTGACGCGCTGCCGTCCGAACGCCGGCTGGTCGACGAGCTCGGCGTCTCCCGGCCGACGTTACGGCAGGCCGTGGACGGCCTCGTCGCCGAAGGGCTGCTCGAGCGGCGGCACGGAAGCGGCACCTACGTGGCCGAACCGCGGATCGCGGTGCCGCTCACCATGACCTCCTTCACCGAGGACATGATCCGCCGGGGGATGAAGCCGGGCGGCCGCGTGCTGTCGTTCCGCACGGAGACCGCGGGGGCGCGGATCGGCAGGCGGCTGGCCCTTCCGCCGACCGAAGAGGTCTTTACCATTCGGCGGCTGCGGCTGGCGGACGGCGCCGCGATGGCCATCGAGACGCTCTACCTGCCTCGGGCGCTCATGCCCGGGCTGCGCAGGGACGTCCTGGAGGGCCGGTCGTTCTACGACCTGCTGCGCGGCGCCGGCATCGTGATCGCGTCGGGCACCGAGACGATCGAGCCGACCGTCACCACCCCGGAGGAGGCCGCCGAGCTGGACGTCCCGGTGCACACCCCGGCGTTCCTGTTCGAGCGGGTGACGCGGAACGAGGACGGCCGGCCGCTGGAGTACGTCCGGTCGCTCTACCGGGGCGACCGGTACCGCCTCGAACTCGACCTCCGCCCGCCGTCCCACTGACCGCTCCCCCGGCACGCGTCAGGTGCGCGCCCGGGGCACGACCGTCCACCAGCGCTGGCGGGGGCCGCAGCGCACGAACCACCCCTGAGAAGTGAGGCGACTTCACCATGGGCGTCATCAAGGACATCCTCACGTTCCTGGCGAACAACGTCTTCGGCCAGGTCCCGATCCTGATCGGGCTCATCACGCTCGCCGGGCTGATCCTGCAGCGCAAGCGGGCTGAGGACGTCGTCGCGGGCGCGCTGCGCGCCACGATCGGCGTGGTGATCCTGTTCATCGGCGTCGACGTGTTCACCGGCGGGCTCGCCAGCTTCCAGACGGTGCTGGCGAGCGCGATGGGCACGACGCCGCCGCACGCCGACCACTCGCTCACCGACTTCCTGTCCAAGCAGGGCGGGACGATCGCGCTGGTGATCACGGTGGCGTTCCTCGTGCACGTGCTGATCGTGCGGCTCTTCCCCGCCGCGCGGTACCTGTACCTGACCGGCCACCTGATGTTCTGGATCAGCACGGTGACGGTGGCGTCGCTCGTGACGATCGCGCCCGGCGCGAACCAGCTCACGCTGGTGCTGTGCGGCGCCGGGTTCGTCGCCGCGTACTGGACGCTGCAGCCGCTGTGGATGCGGCCGCTCATGCGCCGCGTGATGCCCGACGACCGGTTCGGGTACGCGCACACCAGCTCGCTGGCCTGCCTCGTCACCGGCTACGCCGCCCGGCCGCTCGGCAGCCGCGAGAAGCACGACACCGAGAAGCTCACGCTGCCCCGGCAGCTGTCGTTCTTCAAGGACGTCAACATCAGCACCGCGCTCATCATCTCGGTGATCATGCTGCTCGGGGTCGCGTTCGCCGACCACGGCGTGGTGGCCAAGGCCGCCGCCGAGATGGACGACAAGCTGTCCCCGTGGGTGTGGGGACTGCTGGTCGGGCTGCGGTTCGCGGGCGGCATCGCGATCCTGCTGTACGGGGTCCGGATGTTCCTCGGCGAGATCGTCCCGGCGTTCAAGGGCTTCAGCGACCGGGTCATCCCCGGCACCCGGCCCGCGCTGGACGCGCCGACCGTCTTCCCCGTCGCGCCGACCGCGGTCATGCTCGGGTTCGTGACGTCCACGGTGGTGTTCCTGGCCTGCCTCGCGGTCTCCGCGGCGGCCGGCTGGTTCACCCTCGCTCCGCCCATGATCATGCTGTTCTTCGTCGGCGGCGCGGCCGGGCTGTTCGGCAACGTGGTGGCGGGCTGGCGCGGCGCCGTCCTCGGCGGCGTGGTCTCCGGCCTGATCCTCGCGGTCGGACAGGGCTTCACCTGGGGGCTGTACGAGCGGACGGCGCCGGAGCTGTCCACCCTCGCCGACCCCGACTGGTACGCGATCGGCTGGCTGCTGAAGGCGGCCGACCCGGTCATCGGCAAGGGGACGGTCTGGCTGGTGCCCGTCATCGCGCTCGCCGCGACGGTGGTGACGCTGGTCCTGCTCGGCCGCGCCGACAAGCGCCGCGCCGTCGCCGAGGGCGAGCCCGAGGCCGCCGGCGCGGCACCCGCCAAGGCTTGAACGACGCACAACGGAGGGAACCGACATGGCACTGGACAGGCGGCTGGAGGTCCTCGCGGTCTGCGGGGTCGGCATGGGCTCCAGCCTGATGCTGAAGATGACCGCCGAGGACGCGCTGGGCTCGCTCGGCGTGGACGCCCGGGTGGAGAACACCGACGTGTCGTCCGCGCGGGGCATGTCCCCGGACGTGGTGATCGGCCAGGGCATGCACACCGGCGAGATCGCCGACCTCGCGCCGGTCGTCATCACGATCAGCGACTTCCTCGACAAGGACGGCCTGGCCGCGCAGCTGAAGGAGCGGCTGACCGAGCAGGGGTGGCTGCCGTGACCGTCATCGCCGCGAACGACGACGTCGCCGCGCGGGACTGGCGGGAGGCCGTCCGGGAGGCCGCGTCCGCGCTGGTCGCCGCGGGCGCCGCGGGCGAGGGCTACCCGGCGGCGTGCGAGCGGGTGGTCGAGGAGAACGGCCCGTACATCGTGCTGACGAAGGGCCTCGCGCTCGTCCACGCCCGTCCCGAGGACGGCGGGCTGGCCGTCGGCGTCGGCGTGACCCGGCTGGCCGCGCCGGTGGAGTTCGGGCATCCCGACAACGACCCAGTCGACCTCCTGCTCGCGTTCTGCACCCCGGACCCGGACGCGCACGTCGGCACGCTCGCCGCGCTGGCCCGGTCGCTGTCGGGCGGGCTCGCCGACCGGCTGCGCGCCGCGCCCGGCCGGGAGGAGCTGGCCGGCGCGCTCAAGGAGGCCGTGCCCGATGCCTGACGCCGCCCGGCAGCGGCTCCCCGGCCGGGTGCGGGCCCTGCTCGACGACCTCGACGCCGCCTCCGGCGAGGCGATCGGCGCGGCGGCGGCGCTGCTGCTCGACGCGGTCCAGGCGGGCGGGATCGTGCACGTTGCCGGGGCCGGGCACTCGCTGGTGATGGTGTGCGAGACGTTCTACCGGGCCGGCGGGCTCGCCGCGGTCCGCCCGATCTGGGCGCCGGACGTGCTCCCGCTGGACGACGCCGTGCGCAGCACCCGCGCCGAGCGGCGCGCCGGCGTCGGCCGCGCCGTCGTCAAGGAGGCCGCGCCCGCCCCGCCGGACGTCGCGGTGGTGTTCTCCACCAGCGGCCGCAACCCGTACCCGGTGGAGATCGCCGCGGAGTGCGCGGCCCGGGACGTCCCGGTGGTCGCGGTGACCTCGGCCCGCGCCGCGAGCGGCGCCGCCGCCCGGGCCGCGACGACGCTCGCCGACCACGCCGCGATCGTGGTGGACACCCGGGTGCCGCCCGGCGACGTCCTGCACCCGCCGGGCGCGCCGCGGACCGCCGCGGTCTCCACGATCCTCGCCGCCTACGCCTGGTCGCGGATCCTCGCCGACCTGGACGACCTCGCCGCCGCGCGCGGCGCGGAGCCGCCCCGGTGGACGAGCGCGAACGTGCCGGGCGGCGACGAGCGGAACACCGCGCTCATCGAGCGCTACCGGCACCGCGTCCCCGAGCTGACCGGCGGCGAGTGACCGGCCACGGGTGACCCGCTTTGCCCGGCTAGCCCGCGGGGAGCCCGGCGCGGTCGGGGACGGTGCGGGGCAGCTCCCGCAGCCAGGACGCCACGTCGTCCGGCCACCAGCGGCCGGGCGACAGCCGGCCCAGCTCCGCGGCGACCCGCGACGGCGAGGAGGGCGCCGGGACGACGCGGGCCGGCGCGGCGCCGGAAAGGACGCCGAGCCACCAGTGCCGCGCGGTCTCGGGCATCTCCTCGGGATCGAGGACGACGTAGTAGTCGGGGAGCTGCGCCGTGCCGGAGCGCAGCGCGGCGAGGGCCTCCTCGACGGCGACCTCCAGCGGGCCGGGCGCGGACGCCCCGTCGAAGAACGCGGTCCAGGCGTCCCGGACGGCGGCGAGCGGGTCGTCGTCGTGCACCACGTAGGTACCGCCGGCGCGGCCCACCAGCGCGGCGAACTCGGCGGGCGGGACGTCGCCGCGGACGAGGGCGCGGACGTTGTGGAGCCCGCCCAGCCCGGCGACCACGTCCCCGGCCCGCTCCCCCGCCACGACGACCACGGTGCTGCTCGATCGGCGCATGATCGGAGTCTATGATGCGGGCGTATCGGACCGGTTCAGGCCGAGGGGGGACGACCCCCGAGCCCCCGTCCGGCTTCGTCGGGGATCAGAGGAGTGAGATGACCACCAGGCCGACCGAGGACGATCTTCTCGCCGTGTTCACGAGGGCGGACCTCGGCAAGGACGAGCGGCTCGACCTGATGGAGTTCACGCTCGTCCTGGAGCACCTCGGGCTGTCGTGGTCGCGCGCGGAGACGCAGGACAGGTTCGAGAGGGCCGACGCCAACCTCGACGGGTTCATCTCCTACGGCGAGTACCGGGCGATCCTCGAGGAGCAGGGCTGGGCCTGACCCCGGACGCGACGGAACGGAACGGGCCCGCCGACGCGACCGGCGGGCCCGTTGCGTCCGCGCCGGTCAGACCCGGCGTCCGCGCAGCTCGCGGTACCTGCGGACGAGCGCGGCGGTGGACGCGTCCGGCGCGTCCGAGGGCGGCTCCTCGGAGGTGAGCGCGGGCGCGAGGTCCTGCGCCATCACCTTGCCCAGCTCGACGCCCCACTGGTCGAAGGAGTCGATGCCCCAGACCGTCCCCTCGACGAACACGATGTGCTCGTAGAGGGCGACCAGCTCGCCGAGCGTCTTCGGGGTCAGCTTCGGGACCAGGATCGTGCTGGTCGGCCGGTTGCCCGGCATCACCTTGTGCGGCACGACCGCGGCGGGCGTCCCCTCGGCGGCGATCTCGTCGGCGGTCTTGCCGAACGCCAGCGCGGACGTCTGCGCGAGCAGGTTCGCGGTGAGCAGGTCGTGCATGCCGGCCCGGTCCTCGAACGGCTCGGCGAACCCGATGAAGTCGGCCGGGACCAGCCGGGTGCCCTGGTGCAGCAGCTGGTAGAAGGCGTGCTGGCCGTTGGTGCCGGGCTCGCCCCAGAAGATCTCGCCGGTCTGCGCCACGACCGGCGCGCCGTCGGCCCGCACCGACTTGCCGTTGGACTCCATCGTCAGCTGCTGCAGGTAGGCGGGGAAGCGCGACAGCCGCTGGCTGTAGGGCAGCACGGCGCGGGTCTGCGCGCCGAAGAAGTCGGTGTACCAGACGCCGAGCAGGCCCATCAGCACCGGCATGTTCGCCTCGAACGGCGCGGTGCGGAAGTGCTCGTCGATCGACCGGAAGCCGGCCAGCATCTCCCGGAATCCCTCGCCGCCGATCGCGATCATCAGCGACAGGCCGATCGCGCCGTCGAAGGAGTAGCGGCCGCCGACCCAGTCCCAGAAGCCGAACATGTTGTCGGTGTCGATGCCGAAGTCCGCGACCCGCTCGGCGTTGGTCGACACCGCGACGAAGTGCCGGGAGACGGCCTTGTCGTCGCCGAGGGCGTCGATCAGCCACTGCCGCGCCACCTTGGCGTTCGTCAGCGTCTCCAGCGTGCCGAACGTCTTGGAGCTGATGACGAACAGCGTCCGCTCGGCGTCGAGTCCGGCGAGCTTGCCGAGGATGTCGGCCGGGTCGATGTTGGAGACGAACCGGCAGGAGATCCCCGCGTCCACGTAGTCGTGCAGCGCCTCGTAGGCCATCGCGGGGCCGAGGTCGGAGCCGCCGATGCCGATGTTGACGACGGTGGTGATCCGCTTGCCGGTGAACCCCGTCCACTCCCCCGACCGGACCCGTTCGGCGAACCGGGACATCTTGTCCAGGACGGCGTGCACGTCGGCGGCGACGTCCTGCCCGTCGACCGTCAGCGCCTCCCCCGGCGGCAGCCGCAGCGCGGTGTGCAGGACGGCGCGGTCCTCGCTGACGTTGATGTGCTCCCCGGAGAACATCGCCGCGATCCGGTCGCGCAGCCCCGCCCGCTCCGCCAGCGCCACCAGCAGCCGCAGCGTCTCGTCGGTCGCCCGGTGCTTGGAGTAGTCCAGGCAGAGGTCCCCGGCGGTCACGGTCATGCGCTCGACGCGCCCCGGGTCCTCGGCGAACAGCTCCCGCAGGTGCCGGCCCGCGAGCTCCGCCTGGTGCTCGGCCAGCGCCGTCCACTCGGGCGACTCGGTGATATCAGCCATTGCCTCTCTCATCTCCTCGGCGGGGCCGGACGGGCGCCGACGGCCCCCGGGCGCTCCGCCGTCCCCCACGGCGATCATAGGTCGGCGGCGCGCGGCGCTCGCAACGCTCTCCCCAACCGCGGAGTGTTCCCACCCGGATGACCGGTTCGTCCGGCCGCGCGGATAAGGTCGGCGCCGTACGCGGCCGGACGGGTTCCGGCGGGTTCACGGGGAGGGTGCATGGGCGTCCCGCGGGACATGGCGCGGCTGTTCGAGCTGACGGCGCTGGGCGGCGACGTCTTCGTGGCGGACTCCCCGTCGGTGGGGCGGTCCCGGCTGTTCGGCGGGCAGGTCGCCGGGCAGGCGCTGCGGGCGGCCTGCCGCACCGCGGACGGGCGGCCGCCGCACTCGCTGCACGCCTATTTCATCCGTCCCGGCGCCCCCGAGGAGCCGCTGCGGTTCGAGGTGGCCCGCACCCGCGACGGGCGCTCGTTCTCCACCCGGCACGTCACCGCGAGCCAGGGCGGCAAGCCGATCCTGGAGCTGATCGCCTCGTTCCACGAGCCGGAGGACGGGTTCGACTGGCAGGCGCCCGGCCCGTCCGGGACCCCGGCCCCGGAGGACCTGCCGGAGCACTGGACGCCGCCCGGGTTCTCCCGGCACCCCGACGGTTTCGAGGTCCGCGTGGTGGACCCGCCGGACGAGGACGGGTTCCCCGTGCCGCAGCCGTTCTGGATCCGGACGGACCGGCCCGTCGGCGACGATCCCGCGCTGCACGCCTGCCTGCTGGCCTACCTGTCCGACATGGGGATGGTGAGCAGCGCCCGCGCGCCCGGGTCCCCCAAGCGGCTCGTCACCGCCGTCACCTTGGACCACGCGATGTGGTTCCACCGCCCGCCGCGCGCGGACCGGTGGCTTCTCTTCTCGGCGGGGCCGGTGACGAACCACGGCGCGCGGGGCCTCGCGCGCGGAACCCTCCACACGGCCGACGGCACGCTCGTCGCGTCCATCGCCCAGGAGGCGCTCCTGAGGCCCGCCGCCGGCAGAGC
>NZ_JBEPCJ010000125.1:0-24444 GCF_040299565.1 Spirillospora sp. NPDC000708 | reverse complement strand
GCCGCTTTCCCGGCCGCGGGCGCCGCGCGTGCCGGCGGCGCCCGCGAGCGCCGCGGCGAGCATTCCGGCGGCCAGCCCGGCCCAGGCGGCGTCGAACCCCCGCGCGGACGGCTCGTGCAGGACGGCGGCCAGCCCGCCGATGCCGACGGCGGCGCCCGCCGAGCGCGCCAGCATGATCAGCGCGCTGCCGCTGCCGTACCGGGCGGGCGGGACGGCCTCCATCGCGATCGTCTCGACCGCGACCGCCGTGGCCGCCATCCCGGCCGTGCCGACGACGAGCGCGGGCAGGACGACCGCGGCGTAGGCGCGGCCCGCGCCGGACGCCTCGGCGGCGACCGGCCAGCACCAGCCCGCCGCGCCGGTGAGGCCGCCCGCGACGGCCACGGACCGCGCGCCCGCCCACCGCACGAGCGGCCCGGCGCACCAGGACACCGCGGCGGAGGTGAGCGGGCCCGGGGTGAGGGCGAGCGCGGCGGTGAGCGCCGAGTAGCCCCAGCGTTCGGTGAGGTACAGGGCGACGCACAGCGCGACCGCGAACTGGGTGACGCTCATCAGCGCCATGGCCGCGTTCCCGGCCGCCGTCGACCTGGCGCGCAGCAGCGCGAAGTCCGCGGCCGGACGCGGGTGCCGCGCCGCCCGGCGCACGCCGAGCCAGGTCAGCGCGGTGCCGCCGGCGGCGGCGCCGAGGACCGCGGGGGCCGTCCAGCCCCAGTCGGGGCCCTGCACGAGCCCGAGCACCAGCGCGGCGACGCCGCCCGCGAGCAGCGCCACCCCCGCGAGGTCGGGCAGGCCCCGCCCGGTCCGCGTCCCGGGCGGGATGCCGGCGGCGCCGCAGGCCAGCGCGAGCGCGCCGAGCGGCAGGTTGATCAGGAAGATCCACCGCCAGCCGCCGAGCGCCATCAGCGCCGAGCCGAGCGCGGGCCCGCTCGCGCCGGCGATCCCCGCCACCGCGCCGAGCAGCCCGAAGGCGTGCCCGGCGCGGCCGGGGAACTCGCTGAGCCCGACGGAGATCGCGAGGGCGACGACCGCGCCGCCGCCCACGGCCTGGAGCATCCGGGCGAGCACCAGCCCCGCCGGGCCGGGCGCCAGCGCGCAGGCGGCCGACCCGGCGGTGAACACCGCGAGCCCGGTCAGGAAGATCCGCTTCGGCCCGAGCCGGTCGGCCATGCCGCCGGCGGGCAGCAGCACGGCGGCGAACACCACGGTGTAGCCGGTGATCGTCCAGGACAGCCCGGCGAGGGTGCTGCCGGGGAAGGCGCGCAGCAGCCGCGGGATCGCGACGCTGACGATGTTGTAGTCGATCACCGCCATCACGTTGGCGAGGATCACCGACGTCAGCGCCAGCGCGCGGCGCCGGGACGGGGTCACGGCGCGGCGGCGGTGCTCGCCCGGCGGGCGAGTCCCTCCTCGATCTCGCGCTTGCGGACCTTCCCGGTCGGCGTCTTCGGCAGCTCGGCGACGACCTCCAGCCGGTCCGGCTCGTAGCCGGGGGTCATCCCCGCCTCCCGGACGAGGCGGTGCAGGTCCTCCAGCGCGGGCGGCTCGCCGTCCGGCACGACGACGGCGACGACGGTCTCGCCGAGCAGCGGCTCGGGCTCGCCGACGACCGCGATCTCGGCGACCCGCGGGTGGGCGCGCAGCACCTCCTCGACGGCGACGGCGGGCACGTGCAGCCCGCCCTTGTTGATCATGTCCTTGGTGCGGCCGATGATCTTGATGCCGCCGCGGCCGTCCGGCCGGGCGAGGTCGCCGGTGACGAACCAGCCGTCGTGCAGCGACGCGGCGAAGACGTCGTCGGCGCCCTCGTAGCCGAGGCACAGGTTCGCGCCGCGCACCTCCAGCCGCCCCGGCCCGTCGACCGGCGCGCCGTCCTCGCCGACGAGCCGGACCTCCATCCAGTCGACCGGCCGCCCGTCGCTGCGCGCCGCCCAGTCCGGCGGGTCGCCGGCGCGGCCGATGGTGACGCCGCCGTTCTCGGTCATCCCCCACAGCGGGCGGACGGGGAACCCGAACGTCTCGCGGAACCGCGCGGGCAGGCCGGGCGGGATCGGGGTGGAGCCGGTGACCATGTGCCGCAGCGCGAGCGGGCGCGGGTTCTCGCGCTGCTCGGTGACCAGCTCGTCCAGGATCAGCGGGGTGAAGTACGCGGTGGTGATCCCGTACTCGGCGGCGAGGTCGAGGAAGTCGCCGGGCTTGAACGCGTCCGCCCACACGGCCGTCGCGCCCGCGACGAGCGGCGCGAGCATCCCGTACAGCCAGCCGCCCTGCCCGCCGACGATGCACGGGGTGGACAGCACGTCGTCCGGGCCGAGGCCGAGCGGGACGGTGAACGAGCGCGCCATCGCGTACAGGGTGTTGAAGGAGTGCCGGACGCCCTTGGGGCGGCCGGTCGTTCCCGACGTGTACATGATCTGGAAGACGTCGTCGCCGCCCGGACGGTGCTCGGGCGGCGCCGCGCCGGACGCCAGCAGCCCGTCCTCGAAGCCGATCGCGCCCTCGGGGACCTTCCCGCCGACGACGATCTGGTGCCGCAGCGCGGGCAGCCGGTCGCGCATCCCGGCGATGGTCGCGGCGATGTCGAGGCCGCGGACCTCGTCCAGCGACACCACCGCGCACGCCCCCGACTCGCGCAGGATCCACTCGGTGTCGGCGGCGCCGGAGGCGATGTAGTACGGCACCACGGCCGCGCCCGCGCGGCCGCAGCCGAGCGCGAGGACGGTCGCCTGCCACTGGTTGACCAGCTGCATCGCGACCCGGTCGCCCGGCCGCACGCCGAGCGCGGCGAGGCCGGCGGCGCAGCGCTCCACCCGCTCGGCGAGCCGCGCCCAGGTCAGCACGGTGTCGGGACCGCCGGCGGTCTCCCAGAAGTGGCTGACCACTGCCGGCCGGTCCGGCGCCGCGGCGGCCCGCGCGGCGAGGTCGTCCAGGAACGTCCCGTCCCGCCACCACCCGCGCGCGCGGTACTCCGGTCCATCGTGGAGGTTCGTCACCTTTGACCCCTTCCATCCCAGGTATTTTGATCATGACCGGGGACGCGGGCCGCGACAACGGTGACTGTTGACGAAGACGGGGCCGCCGAACGGGCGGACCGGCGGAGGCCGGGAGGTGGCGGGGTGCGCGAGGAACTGCTCGCCCAGGCGCGGGTGTGCGCCGGGCAGGGATCGCCGATGTACGCGGAGCTGCTGGCGCGGGCGGCCGACGACGCGGACGCCGGCGGCCCGGTCGCGGAGGTGCTCGCGGGACGGGCGTCCAGCGCGCTGGCGCTGCGGATGCTCGGCACCGTGCACCGGATCGTCCTGGAGGGCCGGGCGCCCGCCCTCGCGGCGCACTACCCGACCGCCGGCGGGACCGCGGACCCGCGCGCGGCGTGGCCCGCGTTCCGCGACGTGCTGGCGCGGCACGCGGCCGAGGTCCGCGCGGGGCTCGCCGACCCGCCGCAGACCAACGAGGTCGGCCGGGCCGCGCCGCTGCTCGGCGGGCTGCTCGCGGTCGCCGCCGCGACCGGGCTGCCGGTCCGGCTGCTGGAGATCGGCGCGAGCGCCGGGCTGAACCTGCGCGCCGACCGCTACCGGCTGCTGTTCGAGGGCGGCGGGTACGGGCCGGACTCGCCGGTCGTGCTGCCGGACGCGTGGCGCGGCGCTCCCCCGGCCGCCGTCCCGCTGCGGATCGCGTCCCGGCTCGGCTGCGACCTCGCCCCGCTCGACCCGGCCGCGCCCGAGGCGCGGCGGCGGCTGCTGTCCTACGTGTGGCCCGACCAGACCGCCCGCGTCGAGCGGCTGCGGGCGGCGCTGGAGGTGGCGGCGCGGGTCCCGGCGGAGGTGGTGCGCGCCGGCGCCGGGGACTTCCTGGACGGCCTGGCCCCCGAGCGCGGCGCGGCCACCGTCGTCTGGCACTCGGTCATGATCCAGTACCTGCCGGACGAGGAGGCCGCGCGCGTCCACCGGCACGTCGAGGCGGCCGGGGCGGCGGCGACCCGCGAGGCGCCGGTCGCGCACCTGGCGTTCGAGCCGCCCGAGGGCACGCACATCCAGGGCACCCCGCTGCTGACGCTGCGGCTGTGGCCGGGCGGCGAGCGGCGGGTCCTCGGCGAGGGCCCGCCGCACGGGCTCCCCGTCACCTGGTATTAGCCGATCTCGCGTCCTGGCCGATCTCGCGCCAGTCGAGGAGGGGCGCGACGAGGTCGCGGATCGCGGCGAGCAGCCCGAGCCGGTTGGCGCGCAGCCGCGGGTCCCGGTCCATCACCATGACGTCGTCGAAGTAGGCGTCGACCGGGCCGGGCAGCCCGGCCGCGGCCGCCGCGAACTCCGGCAGCGCGGGACGCGGCGCGAGCCCGTCGCGGAGCCGGGCGAACGCCTCGGCGAGGCGGCCCTCGGCGGGCTCGGCGAACAGGGCGGGGTCGTAGCCGGCCTCCGTCCCCTCGGGGACGATCCGCAGCACCCGCTGCAGCGCCGTCGTGAGCCGCGCGAACTCGTCCGTGCGGAGCAGCCCCACCAGGTCGGACGCGGCGCGGGCGGCGCGCGCCGGGGCGCCGGCGAGCGGCCGGACGGCCCGCACGACCGGGATCGGCAGCCCCTCGTCCAGCAGGCTCTGCTCCAGCCGCCGCGCGGTGAACCGCTCCGCCTCGGCGAGCGCGTCCGGCGGCACCTCGACGGGCTGGTGCCGCGCGGCGATCGCCAGCCCCTCGCCGACCGTGAGCGGCGCCAGCCGCGGGACGGCCCGCAGGACCGCGGTCAGCCCGAGCGCGGCGCGGCGCAGCCCGAACGGGTCGGACCCGCCGGTCGGCGCGGCGCCCGCGGCGAACAGCCCGGCGAGCAGGTCGAGCCGGTCGGCGGCGGCGAGGACGGCGCCCGCGGCCGTCGCGGGGAGCGCGTCGCCCGCCGAGCGCGGCAGTTCCATCTCGTAGAGGGCGTCCGCGACGGCGGCGTCCTCCCCGGCGCGCCGGGCGTACTCGCGGGCCATCGTCCCGGCGAGGCCCGGCAGCTCGATCACCATGGACGAGGCCAGGTCGAACTTGGCGAGCGCGGCGGCGCGGGCGAGGACCGTACGCTCGTCCCCGCCGAGGCCGGCGCGGTCGGCGACGCCGGCGGCGATCGCGGCGATGCGGGCCGACCGGTCGGCCATGGAGCCGAGCCGTTCGGTGAAGGTGAGCCGGTCCAGGCCCCGCCTGATCTCGTCCGGCGTCCTGCGCAGGTCCTGCCGGAAGAAGAACGCGGCGTCCTCGTAGCGGGCGCGGACGACGGCCTCGTTCCCGGCCCGGACCACGTCGCGGTCGCATTCGCCGTTGGCGACGGTGACGAAGTGCGGCAGCAGCCCGCCGGACCTCCCGCGCACCGGCAGGTACCGCTGGTGCTTGCGCATGACCGTGGTGAGGACCGCCTCGGGCAGGTCGAGGTAGGCCGCGTCGAACGACCCGAGGATCGCGACGGGCTCCTCGACCAGGTCGACGATCTCCTCGATGAGGTCCTGCTCGGCGGCGACGTCGACGGTCCCGCCGTGGCGGGCGGCGAGGTCCCGCGCGTCCTCGACGATGCGGGCGCGGCGGCGCGCCGGGTCGGGCTCGATGCCGTGCTCGCGGAGGACGCCGATCAGCGACAGCGCGTCCGGCACCGGCACGCGGGAGGGCTCGGCGGCGCGGTGGACGTCGGTCATCCTGCCCTGGTTCAGCTCGTCCAGCATGATCTGCCGGTGCCCCAGCAGGGCCAGCACCCGCCGGACCGGGCGGGCGAACGACAGGCCGGGGAGGTTCCAGCGCATGTTCTTGCCGGCGCGCAGCCCCGAGACGATCTCGGGGAGCAGCCCGGAGAGGACGTGCGCGGCGGGCTTCCCGGCGACCTTTCGGACGTGCGCCGCGTACTCCTTGCCGCCGACGGTGACCTTCCGGACGTCGGCGGCGTCGACGCCCTGCCCGCGCGCGAACCCGAGCAGCGCCCGCGTCGGCTCCCCGGACGCGTCGTAGGCGGCGGCGAGCCTCGGCCCCTTCACGACCTCCTCGGTGTCCGGGGACCTCGGCTCCACGTCCCGGACGACGACGATGAGGCGGCGGGGCGTCGAGAACGCCTCGACCTCGGAGGCGTCGGTGAGCAGGCCCGCCTCCTCCAGCCCGTCGCGCAGCCGTTCCGCGACGGCCTCCGCCGCGGGCCGCACCTCGCCCGGCGGCAGTTCCTCCACGCCGATCTCCAGCGCGAACGCGGCCGGTGCGGCGATCTCGGGAAGGACCGACTTCTCCAGGGCGACCTGGAGAACGGTGGCGTCGCCGAGCGGATGGCCGAGCTCGGCGCGGCGCTCGACCCACAGGGCGGCGACCTCGTGGGCGAGTCCCCGCATCCGCGCGAACGCGCGGGCCCGCTCGGCGGTGCCGATCGCGCCGCGCGCGTCCAGCACGTTGAACGCGTGCGAGCACTTCAGCACGCAGGAGTGGGCGGGGACGGGCAGCCGCGCGTCCAGCATCCGGCGCGCCTCGGCCGCGTACGTCTCGAACAGCCCCCGGTTCGCGGCGATGTCGGCGTCGTCGAGGTAGTAGCGGCTCATCTCGTACTCGGCCTGCCCGAACGCCTCCCCATAGGAGATTCCGGGCGCGTAGGCGATGTCCTTGAAGTGGGACACGCCCTGCAGCGCCATCAGGATGCGCTCCATGCCGTAGGTGATCTCGACCGAGACGGGGTCCAGCGCGATCCCGCCGGACTGCTGGAAGTAGGTGAACTGGGTGATCTCCAGCCCGTCCAGCCACACCTCCCAGCCGAGCCCCCACGCGCCGAGCGCCGGCGACGCCCAGTCGTCCTCGACGAACCGGACGTCGTGGGCGCGCAGGTCGACGCCGAGCGCGGCGAGGCTGCCGAGGTACAGCTCCTGCGCGTCGCCCGGCTCCGGCTTCAGGACCACCTGGAACTGGGTGTGGGTCTGCAGCCGGTTCGGGTTGTCGCCGTAGCGGGAGTCGTCCGGGCGGACGCTCGGCTCGACATAGGCGACGCGCCACGGCTCGGGACCGAGGACGCGCAGGGCGGTGTTCGGGTTGAGCGTGCCCGCCCCGACCTCGGTGTTCATCGGCTGCCCGACGAGGCAGCCGTGCGCCGCCCAGTGGGCGGTGAGCCGGATGAGGGCGTCCTGCATGGTCAGCACGGTGTTTCTCCCAACGGGTCGAGCGCCAAGCGTAGATGCGTCAGCGCCCGAGACCTCGTTGGATCGCCGTGCGGACCGGCGACGTCTCGGGGAGCGGCCCCGACGGCGACAGCGGCGGCTGCGCCATGAACCTGACCCGCGTGCCGCGGTGCGGCTGGGCGGCGTGCACGAGGAACGGGTGGCACAGGTACACGTCGCCGGCGCGTCCGGTCGCCAGGGCGACGGGACGGTGCTCGGACGCGGGGACGGCCTCGCGCGCGATGTCCATGAAGGAGACGCCCGCGTCGCCCGCCGGCTCCAGGAGCGGCGGGACGTCCAGGTGGGAGCCGACGCGGACGCGGGTGGGGGCGTCGTCCTCGCCCACGTCCGAGAACAGGAACAGCATCAGCAGCGCCCGGCCCCTGGAGGCCAGGTTCACCCGGTACCCCATGAAGTCGTCCGGGTCGTCGCCGGGGAAGCTCGCGTCGATGTGCCAGCCGTCGTCGCCGGGGGCCTCGTCGCTCGGGAACCGGATCGGGAACGTGCCGAGGCCGCCCGGCGCCTCCCACGCGCCCTTCCCCGCGAGCGCGTCGTACGCGGCGTGCAGGCGCGGGGTGTTCGCGGCCGCCTTGAACGGCGGCTGCCCGTACCCGCCGAGCCGGATCACCGGCCTGGTCCAGGTCGAGGGGTCGTCGGGGTCGCAGCCGGTGTCGCGCCAGAGGATCGCGCGGCACTCGGCGGCGAGGTCCCGGGGGAACGCCTCCGCCACCCGGACGAAGCCGTCGGCGATGAAGGCGTCGGGGTCGATCTCGTGCATCGGCCCAGGATGCCGACGGCGCCCGCCGGGCGCCAGTGGTTTTCCGGGCGGTCAGCCCCGCCGGACGACGCTGAGCTCGACGCCGCCGACGATCCGGCCACGCAGCACCTCGGCGAGCCGGTCCGACACCCGCTGCACCGTCACGCGCTCGTCGTGGCCGGGCACCACCGCGAACCGGACGGCCAGCTCCGCGGACGTGCCCTCGGTGAGCCGGACGCCGGTGACGGCCGGGTCGGAGCCGAACGCCGCGTCGACGGCGGCGAGCACGTCGGGGTCCTCGTGCGGCGGCGGGATCGGCCGCCCCTCGGCGAGCAGGTGCAGCCGCAGCCCCTCCACCGCGAACGGGACGGGCCCCGCCACGTCCACGACCAGCGCGTCCGCGCCCTCGTCGAGCGCGGCGCGGCAGGCGTCGCCGGCCCGGACGGCGACGGGGCGGGCGTCGGCGCGCCACGCCTTCATCGTGTCCATGCAGGTGAAGCCGAGCACGCCGCGCCGGCCGTCGTCGCCGATCAGCGTGGGCAGCGCCATGTCGCTCGACTTCTCCCGGCGGAGCTCTCCGGGTTCGACGTCCTCCTCCTCGGTGAGGACGGCGACGATCGGCACGAGCAGCCGGGTGTTCTGCAGCCGCCGCAGCACCGCGTGCGGGCCGACGCGCCCGGCCGCGTATCCCGTGAGGGCCTCGCACAGCCGGGGATCGGCGCTGCCGTCGTCCCCGGGGAACTGGGGTTCGGGAATGGTCAGTCCGGACACGGCAGGAAGGCTATAGCCTCCGGTGACCGCCATGGGTACCGAACCGGATACTCCCTGTATCCGGCACCGCCACGGACGGGCGGCGCGGCGCGCTCAGCCGAGGTCGGCGATGGCGGCGACGGTGCCGCCGCCGGACGGGCCCTGGTGCACCGCCGCGACCGACACGAACACCGCCGGATCACCCGTGACCGACGCCGCGACGCCGCCCACGCACGCCTTGATCTGCCGGTGCCAGTGCACGTCGGAGTCGTCCAGCATGATGTTGCGGCGGCCCCGCACCGATCCGGACGGGTCCGCCTCGCACTTGATGAACACGTTGACGAGCCGGTCCCCGAGGTCGGCCGTGCGGGGCCGCTCCGGCAGCTCCAGGCCGGTCGAGCGGATCGCGTCCCAGACGCCGTCGGCGTCCAGTGCGTCCTTCATCACACCGTGCCCGGCGCGGTACCGGCCGCCGATGCCGCGCACGTTCCCGACCACCACGATCTGCGCCCGGTCCAGCTCCACGCCCGACGAGCACGACGCCACCGACGAGAACAGCGACAGGTCCTTGTGGATCTGGTCGGCCGACGGCGTCTCGATCTCGCCGAGCGCGACGGCGATGCCGAGCGCGGTCGTCGAGTTGGAGATGTCCATCGACTTCAGGGTGTCCTCGGTGACGACGTCGCGGCCGCGCGACTTGGCGTCGTTGATCGTGTCGAGGGTGAGCAGCGGCGTCTTGGTCTGCACGTAGTGGACGTCGGCGGGGTCGTCGATCCCGGCGGTCTTCATCGCGTCGCGGACCCCGGCGGCGACCGTCTCCACCATCGCCGGGCGGCCGATGTCCTCGGGCAGGATGACCTCGCTCATCGCGACGCCGACCGACACGCGCGGCTCGTCCGTGCGCGGCGCCTTCGCCGGGTCGACGGTGGCGAACACGGTGGCGTGCGGGCTCAGCACCCCGTCGGTGCCGCCCGACCACACCAGCGGGACCCGCGCCACCTCGTCCGCCGGGCGGGTGCCCTTCGCCACCAGCACCTCGCGGAACGCGCGGTCGGCCAGCAGCCGCGTGTAGTCGTTCACGCCGCCGTTGCCCTCGGTCTTGCCGACCACCGCGAGGACGCGGTCGGCCTCCAGCACGCCGTCGTCGATCAGCCGGGCCAGCCCGGACGCGTCGGTCACGCTCTCGATGGGGATCTTGCGGACTTCGATGGGATCGGGCACGTCGTCGCTCCTCGGCTGCTCTGCTGATCGGTCTCTACCCCGGGTCACGCCTCCACGACCGTCCCGGCCCGGCCGCGCGCCGCCGCGCCGAGCCGGGCCAGCGACGCGATCGCCGCGCGCCGGCCGCCCGCCGCGACGAACCGCCGCACCGCCTCCACCTTCGGGCCCATGCTGCCGGCCGCGAAGTGCCCGGCGGCGGCCAGCCGGGCCAGCTCGGCGGCCGTGGTGCGGCGCAGCGGCCGCGCCGCCGGGGTGCCGAACCCGGCCACCGCGTGCTCCACGTCCGTGGCGATCACCAGCGTGGACGCGCCGAGCCGGCACGCCAGCAGCTGCGCCGCCAGGTCCTTGTCGACGACCGCCTCGACGCCGCGCAGCGCCCCGCCCGCCCGCACCACGGGCACTCCCCCGCCGCCCGCCGCGACCACCACGTGCCCGGCCTCCAGCAGCAGCGCCGCCGCGCCCGCGTCCAGGATGTCGAGCGGCTCCGGGGACGCGACGACGCGCCGCCACCCCCGGTCGCCGAACGGCCGCCACGCCTGGCCGAGCGCGGCGAACCGCCGCGCCTCGTCCGCCGGGAAGTACCGGCCGACCGGCTTGGCGGGGTCGGCGAATCCGGGGTCGGCGGCGTCCACCAGCGTCCGCGTCACCACCGTCGACACCGGGCGCGGCGCGCCGCGCGCGGCGAGCGCCCGCTCCAGCGCGTTCATGACCATCACGCCGACGGTGGCCTGCGTCTGCGCGCCTCACCAGTCCAGCGGCACCGGCGGCACCACCCCCGCCGCCATCTGGTTCTTGATCAGCAGGTTGCCGACCTGCGGGCCGTTGCCGTGCGTCAGCGCGACCCGCGCCCCCGCCGCCACCAGCTCCGCGACGTGCCGCATCGCGACCTCGATCGCCGCCGCCTGCGCGTCCGGCGTCGCGCTGCCGTCCGCCGCGGTCATGGCGTTGCCGCCGAGCGCGATCAGAATCCGCTCGCCGTCGAGCGAGTCCCCGTTCCGGCCCACGGCCCGAACGCTAGCCGCGCGGCGGGCGGCGCTCATGGGCGAAACCAGCCCAAGGAACGCCGCCCGTTCGGCAATCTCCGCCCGTCCCGGCGAGATTCAGGCGAGCCGGCGGAGGCGCTCCACCGCCTCGTCGATGACCTCGTCCTTCTTGCAGAACGCGAACCGGACGAAGTGGGCGCCCGCGTCGGCGTGGTCGTAGAACACCTGCGTCGGGATCGCGACGACGCCCGCCTTGGCGGGCAGCGCCCGCGCCAGCTCCAGCCCGTCGGAGAAGCCCAGCGGCCGGATGTCGGCCTGCACGAAGTAGGTGCCCTGCGGCCGGTACGCGGTGAAGCCGGCCGCCTCCAGCCCGGCGACGAGCCGGTCGCGCTTGGCCTGCAGCGACGCGCGCAGCTCCCCGACCCACGCCGTCTCGTTCGCCAGCGCGTACGCGGCGGCCCGCTGGTAGGGGGCGCTGACCGCGTAGGTGAGGAACTGCTTGACGGTCTGGACGGCCCGCACGTACCGGGCCGGCGCGGTGATCCAGCCGGTCTTCCAGCCGGTGGCGGAGAACGTCTTGCCCGCCGACGACACCGACACCGTCCGCTCCCGCATCCCGTCCAGCGTGGCGAGGGGGATGTGCTCGGTGCCGTCGAAGGTCAGGTACTCGTACACCTCGTCGGTGATCGCGACGAGGTCGTGGTCGCGGCAGACGGCGGCGATGGCCTCCAGCTCGCCGCGGGTGAACACCGTCCCGGCCGGGTTGTGCGGCGAGTTCACGAGGACCGCCCTGGTGCGCGGGCCGACGGCGGCGCGCAGCTCGTCCGGATCGAACGTGAAGCGGCCTTCGACCGGGCGCAGCATGACCGGCCTGCGCACCGCCCCGGCCAGCGCGATCACGGCGGCGTACGAGTCGTAGTACGGCTCGAACACGATGACCTCGTCGCCCGGCCCGGCGAGCGCCAGCACGGACGCGGCGATGCCCTCCGTCGCGCCCACGGTCACGTACACCTCGGACATCGGGTCGTACGACAGCCCGTACCGCTCCAGCCGCTGCTCCGCCACGGCCTCGCGCAGCTCCGGCACCCCCGGCCCCGGCGGGTACTGGTTGCCGCCCGACCGGATCGTCTCGACCGCCACGTCCAGCATCGCCTTCGGGCCGTCCTCGTCCGGGAAGCCCTGCCCCAGGTTGATCGACCCGGTGGCCGTGGCCAGCGCGGACATCTCCGCGAAGATCGTCTCGCCGAACTCCCGCATCCGCGGCACCAGAGGCTCAGTCACGGCACCAGCCTACGGGGGGCGTCAGATCCAGCCCATCTCCTGGGCGGCGCGGACGGCGGCGAAGCGGGACGGCTCGCCGAGCTTGCTCATCGCCGTGGAGAGGTAGTTGCGGACGGTGCCCTCCGACAGGTGCAGCAGCGTCGCGATGCGGGCGGTCCCGGTGCCGGCGCCGGTGAGCCGGAGGATCTCGCGCTCGCGCTCGGTCAGCGGGTTGTCGCCGGCGGCCATGGCGGTCGCGGCGAGCTCGGCGTCCAGGTAGCGGCCGCCCTCGTGGACCTTGCGGATCGCGGCGGCCAGCTCCTGCGTCGGCGCGTCCTTGGCGACGAAGCCGCGGACCCCGGCGGCCATCGCTCGGCGCAGGTACCCGGGGCGGCCGAAGCTGGTGAGGATGCACACCGCGCAGCGGGCGCCCGCGGCGGCCAGGTCCTCGGCGACGGTGAGGCCGTCCGCGCCGGGCATGTCGATGTCGAGGACGGCGACGTCGGGATCGTGCGCGGCGACGGCGGCGGCGACCTCGTCGCCGCGGCCGGCCTCGGCGACGACCTCCAGGTCGGCCTCCAGCCCGAGGAGCGCTGCGACGGCGCCGCGGATGAGGTGCTCGTCGTCGGCGAGCAGGATCCGGATCACCGGCCGCTCCCCCCGGCCGCCGCCCGCGCCGTCTCGGCCTGTGCCGTCTCCGGGGCCTGGGGCTCCTCGGCGGCGGGCGGCTCGGCGGCGGGCGGCTCGGCGGCGGGCGGCTCGGCGGCGGGCGGGCCGTCCGGCACGGTGCGCGGCAGCGGGACGACGGCGCGCAGCAGGAAGCCGTCGCGGCCGTGCCGGCCCGCGGTGACCTCGCCGCCGACCACGGCGGCGCGCTCGGCGAGGCCGGTCAGCCCCGCCCCGCCGGTCCCCTCGCGGTGCGCGTCCGCGTCGCCGCGGACGCCGTCGTTGCGCATCTCCAGCACCACGGAGCCACCGTACGCGGTGAGCGCGACGGCGCAGTGCCGGGCCTCGCTGTGCTTGATCACGTTGGTGGCGCCCTCCCGGATCACCCAGGCGAGCACGGAGCGGACCTCGGGCGGCAGCCCGTCCGGCACGGCCCCGGCGTCGCACCGGACCCCGGCGGCCTCCAGCACCGCCCGCACCCCGGCCAGCTCGGCGTCCAGCTCGACGGCGCGGTAGCCGTGCACGGCGGCGCGCACCTCGCGCAGCGCGTCGCGGGCCGCGCGCTGCACGTCGGCCATCTCCGCGCCGGCGCGGGCCGGGTCGGCGTCCGCCAGCCGCATGGCCAGCTCGCTCTTCACCGCGATCAGGGAGAGGCTGTGGCCGAGCAGGTCGTGCAGGTCGCGGGAGAAGCGCAGCCGCTCCTCGGTGACGGCGAGGCGGGCGAGCGCGTCCCGCGCGGCGTGCGTCTCCTGGTGCAGGTCCCACATGCGGCGCTGGTAGCGGTTGACGAACGCCACGAGCCCGCACGTGCCCGTGTAGATCAGGACCATGACCGGCAGCAGCCCGTACCAGGGCATGTCCCCGCCGGGGTACAGGAAGTGGGCGGCGACGGTCGCGTACACCCCGCCGGCGGCGCCGGTGCCGACGCAGATCGCGACGACCCGGCGGCGGCTCATCGGGGCCAGCACCACCGCCGACACCCAGAACACCGACACGACGCTGAACAGCGGGCTGGTGACCATCATCGCGCTGAGCGCGGCGGTCAGCACGCCGCTGAGCACGACGTCCCGTCGGGATCCCCCGCCCTCCAGCGCGGCCCGGACGAGCCGCGCGTAGTACCAGGTCAGCAGGCCCATGCCGGCGATGACGAGGGCGGCGAGGGGGATGCCGACGGTACCGTCGCCGTAGGCCGCCGCCAGCCCGGCGAGGCCCGGCGCCAGGAAGCCCGCGGCGGCGCACAGGAACGAGCGGTGCGTCACCCGGCGGTAGCGCTCGAGCCTGCGGGTGTCCTGCGCCTCCAGGTCCGCCGTGGTCGCGACCGTCATGTCCCGTCCTCCTTACTTCTCGACTGTAACCGCGGGGCGCTCCGGGTCAGGCGCGCCGCGGCTCCCAGCGGAACCAGCGGCCCGCCATGGCGCGGCCGGCGCCGAGCCACACCGCGAGGACCGCGAACGAGGGCAGGCAGGCCGCCCAGCCGCCGGCGAACCCCACGGGCGCGTGGGCGGCGTGGTCGTGGAAGTCGCGGCCGAAGTAGGCCGTGCGGGTGATCTCGACGACGGGGCTCAGCGGCAGCCAGCGGGACGCCTCCTCCGCCGCGGCGGGCAGCCCGTCCAGCGGGAACATCACCCCGGCGCCCGCCAGGCAGGCGAACATGATCGGCAGGACGGTGAGCTGGGCCAGCTCGGCGTTCGGGGTGAGGCCGGAGACGGCGAAGGCGAGCACCGCGAACACGGCCGCGCCGCCCGCGAGGCCCGCCGCCAGCAGGAGCGGGTCGGCGGGGAACCGGCCGCCGAGCGCGGTGCCGAGCAGCACCAGCAGGCCCAGCACCTGGACGGCGTACATGGCGGTCGCGGCCAGGACGCCGCCGCCGATGATGTCGGCGTCGCCGAGCGCGGTGCCGCGCAGCCGCTTGAGCGTCAGGTCCTCGCGGCGGGCGGTGAAGACGTTCACCAGGTTCATGAACACCGCGAAGAGGAGGAAGAAGCCGAGGTGGCCGGTGCCCTGGAGCAGCGCGGCGTCCATGCCGCCGGCCTTCTGCCCGTGCGCGGGGAACAGCAGCGCGGCGAACAGCACCGGCAGCCCGGCGGCGGTGAACAGGGCGGTCCGGTTGCGCCACAGCAGCATGAGGTCGAGGCGCGCGACGCGGAGGGCGGCGCCGCCGGCCATGGGGCGGGGCATCGTCATCGGGACGCTCCTTCCAGCGCACCGGCCGCCCCAGCGCCAGCCGCTCCAGCGCCGGCCGCCCCGGAAGCCATCTGCTCGGCGCTGGTCTGCTCGGCGCCGGTTCCGTGTGCGTTTCTCTCTCGCGCGCCGGAGGACGTGCGGAGGAAGACGTCCTCAAGGGAGGCGCTGCGTGCCTGCAAGCCGCGCAACTCGACGCGGTGCTCGTCTGCCCAGCGCAGCAGCTCGTACAGGCAGCTCTGGAGTCCGGCCTCGGTGACGGTGTAGGACGCGACGGCGCGGCCCCCGTCCACGGCGATGTCCGCGCGGGCGCCGCGCAGCGCGGGCAGTTCGGCGACCCGCAGCCGCTCGGGCACCTGGAAGCCGATCCGGTCGCCGTGCCCGGCGACGACCTCGGCGACCGTCCCGGCGGTCTCGATCCGGCCCCGGTGCATGATCGCGAGGCGGTCGGCGAGGTGCTCGGCCTCCTCCAGGTAGTGGGTGGTCAGCAGGACGGTGGTACCGGCGGCGACGAGGTCCCGGACGATCCGCCAGGTGGCGCGCCTGGCCTCGGGGTCCATGCCGGTCGTCGGCTCGTCCAGGAACAGCGCGCGGGGACGGCCGAGCAGGGCGAGCGCGAGGTCCAGGCGCCGCTTCTGCCCGCCGGACAGCTGCCGGACCCGGACGCCCGCCCGCTCGGCGAGCCCGACGAGACCGAGCACCTCGTCGCGGGGCCGCGGCTCCGGCGTGAAGCCGCGGAAGCGGTCCACGGTCTCGGCCACGGTGAGGTCGGGGAAGAACCCGCCGTCCTGGAGCATGACGCCGATCCGGGGCCGGACGGCCCGGCGCTCCCGGTACGGGTCGCGTCCGAGGACCCGGACGGTGCCGCCCTGGGCGGGCCGGTGCCCTTCGAGCGTCTCCAGGGTCGTCGTCTTGCCCGCGCCGTTGGTGCCGAGCAGCGCGAACAACTCGCCCGGCGCGACCTCGAAGGAGATCCCGGCGACGGCCTCGAAGTCCCCGTACCGCTGGCGCAGGCCGTCGACGCTGATGGGTGGGGTCTCGTCCATGCCCCCAGCGTCGCGGGCCGCGGCGGGCGCCGGTAGAAGGACGTGTCACCGGTTCGGGCGGCGCCTGTCAGGTGTTCCGCATGACACCTGTCATGCCGCCCCGCCGCCCTCTGCCGCGCCCGCTGTGCCTGCCGCGCCTGCCGCGTCCGCAGCGGTTCAGCCCGCGATGGAGATCACGTGGCCGATGGACGGCAGGTCGCCGGCGAGGTCGAGCAGGGCCTTGGCGACGTCGTCGCGGGTGATGCTGTAGCCGCCGGTCACGCTGCGGTCGACGGCCTTGCGGTAGCGGCCGCGGCCCTCCTTGTTCGTGAGGCGGGGCGGGCGGACGATCGTCCAGTCGAGCCCGGAGTCGCGCACCTGGGCCTCGGCCACCCGCATGTCGGCGATGCTGTAGCGCAGGATCCGACCGAGGATCAGCGGCTTGACGACGTACCGGGTGAGCGGGTCGTCGCCCGGCTCGGACGCGATCGCGCCCATGCTGACCATGAGGAACCGGCCGGCACCGGTCGCGCGCATGGCGGCGATGACGCTCCGGGAGCTCTCGCTGCAGACGGTGGTCGGGCCGATGCTCCGCGCGCCCATGGCGCTGAAGACGGCGTCCGCGCCCTTCACCGCCCCCTCGATCGCGGCGGGGTCCATGATGTCCGCCTGCACGACGGCGGCGCGGTCGCGCAGGTCGGCGGGCATCCCGCCCGGGTTGCGGACGACCGCGGTGACCTCGTGCCCGGCGTCCAGCGCGCGGCGGACGAGCCGGGTGCCGATGCCCCCGGTCGCGCCGAAGACGGTGATTCTCATCCCGGATTCCTCCCCGATGGGGGTGAGTGAACATTTACTAACCCCTAGAATGAGTAAGCATTCACTCACTGTCAAGGGGGCGGGCCGATGACCGCGCGCGAGCGGATCCTGGACGCGGCGGCGGACGTCATGCGCGAGCGCGGCGTCGCGGGCGCCACCACGAAGGAGATCGCGAAGGCCTCCGGGTACTCCGAGGCGCTGCTCTACAAGCACTTCCGCGACAAGGAGCAGCTGATGCTGGCCGTGCTCAAGGAGCGGATGCCGGCGTTCACGGCGAGGGCCGTCGCGGGCGAGGCGACCGTGGAGGCCAACCTGGTCGGCGTCGTGCACGGCGGGCTCGCCTTCTACCGGCGGGCGTTCCCGATGATGGCGTCGATGGCCGCGCAGCCGCAGCTGATGGCGGCGAGCCGGGAGGCGCTGCGCCAGTACGGCGCGGGCCCGCAGGAGCCGGTGCGGGCGCTCACCCGGTACCTGGACGCCGAGCGCGACCTGGGCCGCGTCGCGGCGGGCGCCGACACCGCGGCCGCCGCCGCCCTGCTGATGGGCGGCTGCTTCCAGCAGGGCTTCCTGCACTACTTCGCGGCGCCGCCGGACGCGCCCGACCTGCCGGAATCGGCCGCCGCCGCCCTCGTCCGGCCCCTGCTCCCCGTCCTGCTCCCCTGAACGGCTCCCCCAGCGGGAGTGTGCTGGCCGGGGGTGTACCAGCGGGGCTGTAACGGTGGGGCCTCCTAGCGGTGGGGCTCCTAGCGGTGGGGCCTCCTAGCGGTGGGGCTCCTAGCGGTGGGGCCTCCTAGCGGTGGGGCTCCTAGCGGTGGGGCTCCTAGCGGTGGGGCCTCCTAGCGGTGGGGGCTCCTAGCGGTCGCGGGTCCGCACGAAGTCGACGTCCTCGGGGTCGCGGCCCGGCCACGTCAGCCGCGTGACCGCGGGCGGGGTCTCGGCGACGATCCGGCCGCGCGCGACGACGTGGGACGGCCGGGTCTGCCGCCGGACGGCGTCGTACGGCGACGACGCGGGCAGCACGACCAGGTTCGCCGGGCGGCCGGGCGCGATCCCGTAGCCGTCGCCGAGGCCGAGGACCCGCGCGGCCCGGTCCGTCACCATCGCGAACGCCTCGTCGATCTCGGCGGCGCCGGTGAGCTGCGCGGCGGCGATCCCGACCAGCGCGACCTGCAGCGACGACGCCGTCCCGAGCGGGAACCACGGGTCCATGACGTCGTCGTGCCCGAACGCGACGTTCACCCCGGCGGCGAGCATCTCCTTCACCTGGGTGAGGCCGCGCCGCTTGGGGTAGGCGTCGAACCGGCCCTGCAGGCACAGGTTGGCGAGCGGGTTGCAGACGAGGTTGACGCCCGAGCGGGCCAGGATCCGCTGGAGCTTGTAGGAGTAGGCGCCGTTGTAGGAGCCCATCGCGGTGGTGTGGGACGCGGTGGCGCGGTCGCGGAGCCCGCCGCGCCGGGCGAGGGTCGCGAGCACCTCCACGAACCGGGACTGCTCGTCGTCGATCTCGTCGCAGTGCGCGTCCAGCAGCAGCCCGTACCGCTGCGCGATGTCGAAGGCGATCTCCAGGGAGCGGACGCCGTCCTCGCGGGTGTCCTCGAAGTGCGGGATCGCGCCGACCGCGTCCACGCCGCGCCGCGCCGCCTCCTCCAGCAACTCCGGCCCGTTCTCGAAGGAGCAGATGCCCTCCTGCGGGAACGCGACGAGCTGCAGCCCGATGACGTCCTTCACCCGATCGCGGACCTCCAGCATCGCGTCGAGCGCGACCAGGCCCGGGTCGGTGACGTCCACGTGGCTGCGGACGTGGAGCACGCCGTTCGCCGCGTACCAGCGCAGCACCTCCGTCGCGCGGGACACGACGTCGTCGCGGGTGAGGTCGGCCTTGCGCTCGCTCCACACCGCGATCCCCTCCCACAGGGAGCCGGACGCGTTCCAGCGCGGCTCACCGGCGGTGAGGGTGGTGTCGAGGTGGACGTGGGGCTCCACGAACGGCGGGCTCACCAGGCCGCCGGCCGCGTCCACCAGCACGCCGGCGGCGCCTGCCGGTCCGCCGGCGGCGCCTGCCGGTCCGTCGGGGGCGCCGGCCGGTCCGTCGGGGGCGTCTCCTGGTCCATCGGGGGCGCCGGCCGGCAGGGTCCCGGCGAGCTCGCCCGCCGGCGCGACGCGTCCGAACCGGTCGCCGTCGATCTCGATGTCGTGGAGGCCGTCCCGCCCGGCAAGGCGGGCGTTGGTCACGAGCTTCATGCGGGGCTCCCTTCCCACGCCCGGCCGCGCCGGGCCGACAGGACGAAGTACAGGATCCCGGCGACCAAGGCCCCGGCCAACCAGGACAGGTCGATTCCGCCCAGCGCGCGCGCCGCCGGACCTTGCAGCGCCTTCGGGACGCCGTACTGGAACGCCCACGTCGCGGCGGCGCCGAGGACGAACGAGATCAGCGCGTCCCACCGGAAGTCGCCCAGCCGGGACCGTCCAGGCGGATCGTAGAGCGCGTCGACGTCCACGTTCTGGCGGCGGACGGCGTAGAAGTGGACGGCCATCACCGACGCCCACGGCACCACCCAGGTGACGAGGCCGCCGAGCCACGCGTCGAGGGTGTTCGCGAAGTCCTCCTGGAAGATCAGCAGGATCGTGAACGCAGCGGCGAACACGCCGACGCCGTAGGAGATCGCCTTGCGGGACACGTGCCAGTCCACGGTCTGCGCGCACAGCGAGCAGCTGTAGACGTTCAGGATGTTCGTGGCGATCGGGCCGTGCACGACCAGCAGCAGCACCGGGATCGCGAGCGCGCCGAACGCGTCCACGATCAGCTTGCCGGGGTCGGTGGTCGCGCTCACCGTCGCCAGCGACGCGCCGAGCACGCCGAGCCACACGACCGGCACGAACTGGCCGAGGACGCTCGCCGCGTACAGCCGGCGGCGCGGCACCTCGCGCGGCACGAACCGCGAGTAGTCGGAGGCGTAGGCGAACCAGGTGATGCCCCAGCCGACCCCGATCGCCGTCATCACGGTCGTCATCGCCGACAGCCGGTCGGTGCCGGTGAGGCCCTGGCCCTGGTGGTCCCAGTGCACGCCGGTCTTCGTCCACGCCACGACGGTCATCGCGGCGAGCACGGCCAGCGTGACGGGAACGGTCCACTTCTCGAACGCGGCGATCGCGTGGAAGCCGGACGCGGCGATCCACACCTGCAGCCCCATGATCACCAGCACCACGACGATCTTCAGGGCGGTGCCGCCGTGCACCCCGACCTGGCCGAGCAGCGCCATCACCAGGTCCAGCACGATCCAGGTGTTGACGGCGCACCAGCCCGCCGACATCACGCCCTGCAGCGCGGCCGGCAGGTACGCGCCGCGCCGCCCGAACGCCGACCGGGCCAGCACCATCTGGGTGACGCCCGTCCGCTGCCCCATCAGCACGAACAGCCCGAAGACCGCCATCCCGACGAGGTTCCCGGCGACCAGCACGCCGACCGTGTCGGCCAGGCTCAGCCCGAGCTTGATGCCGAGCGCCCCGAGCACCCAGTTGATCGGCGCGATGTTCGCGCCGGACCAGATCCAGAACTGGTGCCCCGCTGTCGACTCGCGGGCCTGCGGCGGGACGGGATCGAGCGAGTGCGCGGCGGCGGATTGACCGGAGCCGGGGGACGCTGAGCTGGACACAGGCCACGACCTTACTGGTCAGCCCGAAATGCTCCGTCCGCTGGTCTCCCCGGCGTCCGCCGGCTCAGTCGCACCCCGGCTTCCGGCGTTTCCATATGCTTCCGGCGTCCGCGAGTTCCCTTGCTTCTGGTGGCGCCGGGCTAGGGCTCGATTTCGCCGAGGCGGGTCTTGACGACCTTGCCCATCGCGTTGCGGGGCAGCGACCCGACCAGGTGGACGACGCGGGGCCGCTTGTGCACCGACAGCCGCCCCGCGACGAAGTCGATGAGCTGCCGCTCCGTCACGCCGTCCGCGACGACATAGGCGGTGACCTGCTCGCCGAGATCGTCGTGCGGCGTCCCGGCGACGGCCGCCTCGCGCACCGCCGGGTGCGCGAGCAGCGCGTTCTCGACCTCGCCCGCGCCGATCCGGTAGCCGCCGCTCTTGATCAGATCGGTGGACGCGCGGCCGACGATGCGGTGCCAGCCGTCCGGGCCGATCGTCGCGATGTCGCCCGTGCGGAACCAGCCGTCCGGGGCGAACGACTTCGCCGTCGCCTCCGGACGGTTCAGGTAGCCCTTGAACAGGTGCGGGGCACGGACGTGCAGCTCGCCGGGCGTCTCCCCGTCGCGCGCAACCGGGGCGCCGTTCTCGGCCACGAGCCTCGTCTCGATGCCGGGCAACGGGAGGCCGACGTAGCCGGGACGGCGCTCGCCGTCTGCGCGCGCGCTGACGGTGATCAGCGTTTCGGTCATGCCGTAGCGCTCGACCGGACGGTGCCCGGTGAGCGCCTCCAGCCGCTCGAAGGCGGGCACCGGAAGCGGCGCGCTGCCGGACACCAGCAGCCGCGCCGCACGCATCGCCTCGCCGGACGCCGGGTCGGCCGCCAGCCGGGACCACACCGTCGGGACGCCGAAGAACAGGCTCCCGCCGTCCTCGCTCGCCGCCGCCGCGTACGCCTCCGGTTTGGGCCGCCCCGTGTGGACGAGCCGGGAGCCGACCCGCAGCGGGCCGAGCACGCCGAGGACCAGGCCGTGCACGTGGAACAGCGGCAGCCCGTGCACCAGCACGTCGTCCGGCGTCCACGCCCACGCCTCCGCCAGCGAGTCGAGGGTCGCCGCGATCGCCGCACGGGAGATCATCACGCCCTTCGGCGCGCCGGTCGTGCCGCTCGTGTACAGGATCAGCGCGGTCGCGTCGGAGGCTGACTCGGATCCTGTCGTGGACGTCGGAGTGGTGGAGGCCGGGGTCGTGGAGGCCGGGGTCGTGGAGGCCGGATTCGCGGACGTCGGGCGCGTGGACGTCGGATTCGCGGACGTCGGATTCGCGGACGTCGAGGTCGCGGACGTCGAGGTCGCGGACGTCGAGGTCGCGGACGTCCGGGGCGTGGACGCGGTGGCGGGGAGGTCGTCGACCGGGACGAGCGGCGGGCCGCCGTCGCCGGTGTCCGCGTCGCGGGACGCCAGGAGCAGCGCCGCGCCGGAGTCGCCGAGGATGTGGGCGCGCTCGTCGGGGCCCGAGTCCGGAGGCAGTGGCACCACCGGCACCCCCGCCATGAGCCCGCCGACGACCGCGATCACCGTCTCCGCGCTCGCCGTGGCGTGCACCGCGACGGCGTCCGCGCCGGCGATCTCCGCCGCGACGGCCGACGCCCGGCCGAGCAGTTCCTCGCGCGGCAGTTCCCGGCCCGCGATCCGCACCGCCCCGCCCGTCTCGCCGAGCAGATCCCTCACTGGCCTCTCCCCTGCTCCTCGCCGTCCCGTTCTCCCGCCGCGTCCAGCCGTTCCGCGACGTCCTGCTGCCGCGCCGGGTCCTGCTGTTCTGCGACGTCTTGCTGTTCCGCCGGGTCTCGTCGTTCCGCGACGTCCCGCTGTCCCGCCAAGTCCTGCTGTTCCGCGACGTCTTGCTGTTTTGTCGGGTCTCGCCGTTCCGCAGCGTCCTGCTCGGCCAGCCAGGCGAGCACCGCGTCGGTGTGCTCGCCGAGCAGCGGCGGCGCGGTGTGCACGCGCGGCTCGGCGCCGTCGAACCGCAGCGGCGGGCCCGGCAGCTCGATCCGGCCGAGCGTCGGATGCTCCACCTCGATCACCAGGCCCTGCGAGCGGGTCTGCTCCCAGGTGTACACCTCGTCGATCGACCGGATCGACCCCGCCGGCACGCCCGCCCCGTTCAGGCGCTCCAGCCACGCCTCCCGGGTGTCCCCCGCCAGGACCCGCTCGATGTCCGCGGTCAGCTCCGCCCGGTTCGCGGACCGGTCCGGGATCGTCGCGTAGCGCGGGTCGTCGGCGTCCAGTTCCACCAGCGGCGCGAACCTGCGCCACAGGTTCTGGTTCGCGACGCCGATCTGGATCTGGCCGTCCTTGCAGCGGAACGTCCCGTACGGCGCGATCGTCGGGTGGTCGTTGCCGACCGACTCGGGCACCTCACCGGCGACCGTCCACCGCGTCCCCTGGTACATGTGCGCGCCGACCACCGAGGCCAGCAGCGAGGTCCGCACGACCGAGCCGCGGCCCGTCCGCGTCCGCTCGTACAGCGCCGCCAGCACCCCGGACGTGGCGTTGCCCGCCGCGAGAATGTCCGCGATGGACAGCCCCACCTTGCTCGGTGTCCCCGGCGGGCCCGTGACGCTCATGATCCCGGCCTCGCCCTGCATGATCGCGTCGTAGCCGGGACGGCCGCCCTCCGGCCCGTCGTGCCCGAACCCCGTGATCGACAGCACGATCAGCCGCGGGTTCAGCTCGTGCAGCCGCCCGACCGGGAAGCCGAGCCGGTCCAGCACACCGGTCCGGAAGTTCTCGACCAGCACGTCCGCGTGCCGCACCAGCCTCGCCAGGGTGTCCTTCCCCTCGTCCGACTTCAGATCGAGGGTGATCGACTCCTTGTTCCGGTTGATCGACAGGTAGTAGGTGCTCACCTGGTCCGCACCGGCGAACGGCGGTCCCCAGCCGCGCGTCTCGTCGCCCGTCCCGGGCTGCTCCACCTTGATCACCCGCGCGCCGAGATCGGCGAGCGCCATCGTGGCCTGCGGTCCGGCGACCACGCGGCTGAGGTCGACGATCACCACGCCTTCGAGCGGTCCGGGCAAGGGGCGTCCTCCTTCGGGGGGCCGGCACCTGGAAGTATGCCGTCCGTGCCGCAACCGTCCCGGACCTACCCCGCGCTCGCCGCGCGGCTCCTCGCGCTGCCGCCGTCCTGCGGGCCCGCGCGGCTGATCGCGATCGACGGGCCGAGCGGCGCCGGGAAGTCCACGTTCGCCGACCACCTCGCGGCCGTCCTCGTCAGGGCGCCGGTGGTCAGGTCGGACGACTTCCGCGTCCCGTGGGACGCCGATCCGCTCACCTGGTGGGCACCGCTGCGGCGTGCCGTCCTCGAACCGCTGTGCGCCGGGCGGGCCGCCGTGCTGCGCCGCTACGACTGGCACCGCGACCGGTACGGCCCGCCGGAGGAGATCGCGCCGCCGCCGGTCCTCATCGTCGAAGGCGTCGGCTCGGCCTGGGCGGGGTCGCCCGCCGCGTACCGGATCTGGATCGACGCCCCGCGCGAGCTGCGCCGGGCGCGCGCCATCGACCGCGACGGGCTGGAGTACGCCGACGCCTGGGACCGCTGGTCGGCCCGCGAGACCGCCTTCTTCGCCGAGGACGGCACCCGCGCACGCGCCGATCTCCTCGTTGACGGAACCGCGCCGCTGCCGCACTACTGAAACCCGAAGATCTGCTACTTGACGCGCGGGTCACTTCATTGCGCAGAGCCCATCTCAAGGTCGTATATACCAGGAAGATCGCATACGACGTGCTGCTTCGTCTCGGAGCTCGCACAGCCCTTCCGCGGGCAGCACCCAGCAAGAAATATAGCCATCGGGCTTGATCGAGTTCGGGCATGCCGAAAAGGGGAGCCATGCGGTCAGAGAAGAGGCCCTCGGGAGATGGAGAGATGGGGTGTTCGGGTGGTGGGGTGGCGCTTGCGTACGGGGCCGCCCCTCCAAAGTCAAGGGCGCCTTCGGCGTCGCTTCGCGATGGACTTCG
>NZ_JBEPCJ010000124.1:0-24914 GCF_040299565.1 Spirillospora sp. NPDC000708 | reverse complement strand
CCGCCCCTCCCCGCGCCGCCCGTACCACCCCCCGCCCGCCGCCCCCCCGCGCCCCCGCGGAGCCCGGTCGGCGGGGGCCGGGCCCGCCGCCCCCCCGCGAAGGTCGGGGCGACGGCGGCGCCCGGCCGCCGTCGCCGTGAAAATCAGGCCAGGTTCTCGTCGGCCGCAGAGAGGTGCGGGACGGGGACCGTGCCCATGCGGCCCGCCTGGAAGTCCTCGAACGCCTGCACGATCTCGTCGCGGGTGTTCATGACGAACGGTCCGTAGCGGGCGACCGGCTCCCGGATCGGGAGGCCGCCGAGGATCAGGATCTCCCAGCCGTTCGCGCTCGCGACGGGCTGGCTGTCGGCGGCGCGGACGACCAGGCCGTCCTGCGAGCCGTGGTGGTGCGAACCCGCGAAGACCGCGAGCTGCCCCTCGTCCAGGCCGACCTCCTCGACGCCGACCGTGCCGCGTCCGGACAGGACGTAGACCATCGCGTTGAAGTCGCGCGGCCACGGCAGGGTGAGCCGGGCGCCCGGCGCGACGGTGGCGTGCAGGTAGTTGATCGGCGTGTAGGTGACGCCGGGGCCGTCGTGCCCGGCGACGGAACCGGCGATCACCCGGACGAGCGAGGAGCCGTCGTCGGCCGCGAGCAGCGTGACGTCGCGGGCCTCGATGTCCTGGTAGCGGGGCTCCACCCACTTCTGCGCGCGCGGCAGGTTCACCCAGAGCTGGACGCCGTGGAACAGGCCGCCCTTGGTGACGAGCTCGGGCGGCGGCTGCTCGATGTGCTGGATGCCGGACGCGGCCGTCATCCACTGGGTGGCGCCGTCGGAGATGAGGCCGCCGCCGCCCGTGGTGTCCTGGTGCTGGAACGCGCCGTCGATGATGTAGGTGACGGTCTCGAAGCCGCGGTGCGGGTGCCACGGGGTGCCCTTCGCCTCACCGGGCGCGTACTCGACGGCGCCCATGTGGTCGAGGAGGAGGAACGGGTCGGCGAGGGACAGGTCGATGCCCGGGAACGGGCGGCGGACCTCGAAGCCCTCGCCCTCCAGGTGGCGCTTCGCGGTCACGATCTTCGCGACGCGGCGCCAGTCGGTGTCGGCGTCCGGCAGCAGCGGCAGCCGGGGCAGGGTCAGCGGGTCGGCCATCACGGCTGGCATGGGGTCCTCCTCCGTCGGGTGCCCGTCCGTGGCGGGCGTTGCCCCCTACAATCTAGTTGATGCTTCAACTATTCCCCCACTATACTGATCCCATGAGCGAACCACGCTGGCTCGATGCCTCCCAGCAACGCGATTGGCGGGCCTACGTGGACGGCAGCGTCCGGCTCACCGAGATCATGGACCGGGACCTGAAGACCAAGCACGGGCTCTCGGTGTCGGAGTACGAGATCCTCGTCCGGCTGTCCGAGGCGTCCGGGCACCGGCTGCGCATGGCGGAGCTCGCCGAGAACGCCAGCCAGTCCCGCAGCCGGCTGTCCCACACCTGCTCCCGACTGGAGTCGAAGGGCCTGGTCAAGCGGGACAACTGCGGCACCGACAAGCGCGGCGTCTACGCGCAGCTGACCGAGGAGGGCTTCGCCACGCTGGAACGCGCCGCCCGCGACCACGTCGAGGTCGTCCGCGAGTACCTCATCGACGTGATCGAACCCGAGGACCTGGAGGCCATCGGGCGCGCCTTCAGCGCCGTCCTCAAGCGGCTCGGCGCCACGTGACCCGCGATCGGCGCGCCGGCGTGCGGCGCGGAAGGCGCGTCCAGAGCGTTCGGAGCGTTCGGGTCTAGAGCGTGACCGTCACCCCGGTCAGGAACCCCACCGACACCAGGGTGAGGAACACCCACGCCAGCATCATCCCCGCGCCGAACGACCGCCACCGGCCGCCGACCTTCCACATCAGCAGCCCGCCCAGCCCGAACGCCAGCACCAGCAGCGTGACGAACTGCGGCAGCAGGCTCGGCCGGCGGCTCGTCATCAGCGGCGCGTACATCATCACGAAGTCGACGAACACGAACAGGCCGAACCCCGCGGCGATCGCGCCGACCTCCCGGCCGCTCAGCGACCGCGTGCGCTCGGCGAAGTCCAGCGCGCGCTCCGACCGCAGCCGCAGCCGCGGCCGCTCCGCGTCCGCGGCGGGCTCCTCCTGCACGCTCTGCGCGACGGCGAAGATCTCGTCCTCGAGGCTCGGGACGTCCCTCTCCTGCGGATCCGCCATTCCGGCTCCCTGAGGGCCGGCGGATGCCGGGCGACATGCCCGGCGAGGTGGACGACGTTCGCGGCCCGTTCGCCCCGGCCCCTTTCCGGCGGACGCGCCGTCAAACGCACCGTAGCGAATCCGAGGTCCAACGCGAAGGCCACGCGACGTGCGATCCTGCAAAGATGCCAGCTAGAGGGCCACTTCGCAGTGCGGCGTTCGCCGCCGTGTTCATCGCCGTGTCGGCCGCCGCGACCGGATGCGGCAACGGATCCGACAACGGGGGCAAGTCCGGGACGGCGACTCCCGCCACGCCGCCGACCGCGACCGGGACCGGGACCGGCTCGGCGGCGCCGTCCGCGAAACCGACGAACCAGAAGTTCGAGGCGCAGATCAAGAAGGTCACCGCCGCGGACCTGAAGTACTCCTGGCACCGGGGCTGCCCGGTCGCGCCGTCCGGGCTCCGGATGATCCAGATGACGTACTGGGGCATGGACCACAAGCCGCATGACAACGGGCAGCTCGTCGTCAACGCCAAGGCGGCCGACGACCTCGTCACGGTGTTCCGCAAGCTCTACAACATGCGCTACCCGATCGAGCGCATGGAGCCGGTCGACAAGTACAAGGGAAGCGACTTCGCCTCCATCGAGGCCGGCAACACCTCCGCGTTCAACTGCCGCAACGCCACCGGGTCCAGCTCGTTCTCCCAGCACGCCTTCGGCCTCGCGGTCGACCTCAACACGTGCCAGAACCCGTACGTCTACGCGGACGGGCACGTCGCCCACAAGAACTGTGCGAAGTACGCGAACCGGAAGAACCGCGATCCCGGGGTGATCCACGCCGGCGACCGGGTGGTGAAGGCGTTCGCGTCGATCGGCTGGGGCTGGGGCGGCGAATGGAGCGGCGCCCGCGACTACCAGCACTTCAGCAGCAACGGCCGCTGACCGGGGCCCGCGCACGGGGATGGACGCGCCGTCGCGTCCGCGCGGGCGGCCGCCCGGGGATCAGACCATCATGAGCGCGATCACGCCGACCACGACCACGACCGCCACGACGGCGAGGCCGACGATGAGGGGCATGTTCGGGCCGGACTTCTCCGCCGGCGCGCGGTTGGCGAAGTTCTGAAACTGGTGAGTGGTGCCTGCCGGATCATTCGGTGTCTGCGACATGCCGAAGAGAGTAACGGATGCCTTCCGCCCGATTCGGGCGGTTTCACGGGCCCGCGTCGCCCGATTCCGAGCGGAGAGTGTGGGATTCGAACCCACGAGGACTGTCCCCAGCCCTGGGCGCTTTCAAGGCGCCTGCACTAGTCCACTATGCGAACTCTCCTCGGCCACGCCCGGGTGGCCACGGCCAACGATAGCGGGCTCACCCGGCCGCCTCGACCGCATATCCCGGGATCGACGGCCACCGGACGGTCATGACGACGGACTCCTCCTCGGCCTCCCAGGAGTGGTCGACGCCGCGTCCCCACACCACGTAGTCGCCGGGCTCCGCGAGCACGACGTCGCGTCCGGGGAACTCCAGCCGGAACCGGCCGCTGATCAGGACGAGCAGCGCCGTGCGCTTCTCGCCGTCCGTCCAGCGCGCGCGCCGCTCGCCCTTGGGGTGGACGCCCCATTTGATCTCGACGTCCTCGCTGTGCCGCAGGTCGCCCGGCGGCTTGAAGTGGCCCAGCAGCCAGCCGCGGTCCCCCGCCGCGTCCGCCGCGGCCTTGCCCACGTAGACGCCCTGGTCGTCGCTCTCCACGGGAGGCGACTCTAGCGGCGGCGGCACGCGGGCGGGTCAGGCGGAGCGGGCGGGGACCGCCGGGTCAGGCGGAGGGTTCGGGGCGCGGGAAGGCGAAGCCGTCGCCGACGATCGCGGCGAGGGTGAGGTACGCCTCGCGCGTCGCCGGGGCGAGCTGCTCCAGGTCCACTTCGGCGCCCTCCTCCAGGTGGTCGTCGTAGGGGATGCGGACGACGGCGCGGCAGCGGCTCTCGAAGTGGGCCTGCAGCTTGTCCAGGTCGACCTGGCTGCGGGTGCGGTTGCGGACCATCGACAGCACCACGACGCCGTTGCGGACGAGGTGGCCGTGGTCGTGCGCCTCCAGCCAGTCGAGGGTCGCGCTCGCGGACCGGGCACCGTCCACCGACGGGGAGCTGACCAGGACGAGCTGGTCGGCGAGGCGCAGCACCCCGGACATCGCGGAGTGCAGCAGGCCCGTCCCGCAGTCGGTGATGCAGATGGAGTAGTACTGCTCCAGGACGGCGGCGACGGCCTCGTAGTCCTCCGCGCTGAACGCCTCGCTGACCGCGGGGTCGCGGTCGGACGCGAGCACCTCCAGGCGCGCGGCGTTCTGCGAGGTGAACGCGCGGACGTCGGCGTACCGCTGGATCTTGTCGCGGCTGTTGAGCAGGTCGCGGACGGTCGCGGCGGTCTCCAGCCGGACCTTGTCCGACAGCGTGCCGCGGTCGGGGTTGGCGTCCACCGCGATGACGGTGTCGCCGCGCATCGAGCCGAGCATCGAGCCGAGACCGGTCGTGGTGGTGGTCTTGCCGACGCCGCCCTTCAGCGACATCACCGCGACGCGGTGGTGGCCGCCCGTCACGGGGGTGCGGGCGCGGGCGATGAGGTCCTTGCGGCGCATCTCGCTCTGCGACTCGCCGGGGTGGACGCTGCCGCCGGTGGCCTTGTAGACGGCGCGCCGCCAGCCGGAGGACGGCGCGATGCGGCGCTCGCCGAGGAGGTTCTCGGAGCTGAGGCTGTCGGCGCTCGTCGGGTCGGCCTGCTGCGGCTGCCCCGGGTACTGGTGGCCCGGCGGGACCTGCTGGTACGCGCCGGGCTGCCCGGGCTGCGGCTGCCCCGGGTACGGCGGCTGCCCCGGCCGGCCCGGCTGCGGGTAGCCGTAGCCCTGGTGCGGCTGGGCCGGGTCGCCGCCCGGCGGCATCTGCGCGTACGGCCGTCCGGTGCTCGGGTCGATCGGGTAGGCCTGGCCGGTGTTCGGGTCGACCATGTACGGCTGGCCCGTGTTGGGGTCGACCGGATAGGGCTGCCCGGTGTTCGGGTCGACCGGGTACGGCTGGCCGCCCGGGTTCTGCGGGTAAGGGTGGCCGGTGTTCGGGTCGACCGCGTACGGCTGCGCGTTCGCGTTCGGGTCCTGCGCGAACGGCTGCCCGCCGGCGTTCGGGTCCGCCGGGAACGGCTGCGCGCTCGGATCCTGCGCGAACGGCTGAGCGCTGGGGTCCTGCGGGAACGGCTGTGCATTGGGGTCCTGCGGGAACGGCTGCGCGTTCGGTTCCTGGAGGAACGGCTGCCCGGCATTCGGGTCTTGCGGAAAGGGCTGCGCGTTGGGGTCTTGCGGGAACGGCTGCCCGGCATTCGGGTCTTGCGGGAACGGCTGCGCGTTCGGGTCCTGCGGGAAGGGCTGGGCGCCGCCCGCGTTCGGGTCCGGCGGGGGCGGGAACGGCTGGTCGGGCATGTAGGGCGGCAGCTGGTCGAGCGGCGGCGCGCTCTGGCCGTTGCCCGCGTCGTACGGCTGCGGCGGCCCGGTCTCCCAGGGCTGCCGGGGCTCGAACGGCTGGTAGCCGCCGTACGGCGGGGGCAGCATGCCGCCCTCGAAGGGCTGCGGCATGGGGCCGCCGTCGTAGGGCGGCAGGTTCTGCGCGGGCGGCGCGGTGGGCGGCGGCGGGCCGAACCCCTCGGGGCCGAAGTTGTCGGGGCCGTAGTTCTCGGGGCCGTAGGTCTCCGGGCCGAAGTTCTCCGGCGGCTGGAGCGGCGGCGCGGCCAGCCACGGGTTGGCGTTCGGGTCCTGCGCGGGCTGCTGCCCCGGCTCGCCGGCGGCACCCTCCGGCGGCGCCGCGGGCGCCGGCTGCTCGGGCTGCGGTTTCTGCTGCTCAGGGGGCACGGGAGGCGCCTGCGCCGCCGGTTGCTCGCCCTCGGTGGCGGCAGGCGGGGCGGCGTCGGACGGCCCCGTCGACTCGCCGCTCATCGCGTCGAGTGAGGCCAGCCGCTCCTCAAGGGAACGCCCGTCGTGCTCGTTCCTCGCCACCGATTTCTCCCCTCGGGCACACCTCAGATGATCATTACGGAGCAGGAGGGCAAAACGGCCCCCAGGCAGGATACCCGCGCGTCAATACCACGCATCACGCCGGTAGATCCACTTTGCCCGGGACGCCCGCGCGGAGGGGCGCCGGAGGCGGGGTCCGGACGCGCGGAACTGCGCCGACCCGTCGCCCGGTAGCGTGACCGTTATGCATGCGATCGTGATTCGCGAGCCGGGGGACGCCGACGTCCTGGAATGGACGCGGGTGCCCGATCCGGAGCCGGGGCCCGGCGAGGTGCTGGTGGAGGTGGCGGCGAGCGCGGTGAACCGCGCGGACGTCATGCAGCGGATGGGCTTCTACAACCCGCCCGAGGGCGCCTCGCCGTATCCGGGGCTGGAGGTGTCGGGACGGGTCGCCGCGCTGAGCGACGGCGTGACGGGCCTCGCGCCGGGCGACGAGGTGTGCGCGCTGCTGTCCGGCGGCGGCTACGCCGAGCTGGTCGCGGTGCCCGCGTCGCAGGTGCTCCCGGTACCGTCCGGTGTGGACCTCGTGGACGCGGCCGGGCTGCCGGAAGTGGCGTGCACGGTGTGGTCGAACGTGTTCATGCTCGCCGGGTTGAGCGCCGGGGAGACGTTCCTGGTGCACGGCGGCGGCAGCGGCATCGGGACGTTCGCGATCCAGCTGGCGAAGGCGCGCGGCGCGAAGGTGGCCTGCACCGTGGGCAGCGCGGAGAAGGCGGACCGCTGCCGCGAGCTGGGCGCCGACGTCGTCGTCAACTACCGCGAGGACGACTTCGTCGAGAGCGGCCCGTACGACGTGATCCTGGACGTGATCGGCGCGAAGTACCTGGCGCGCAACGTCGAGGCCCTCGCGACCGGCGGACGGCTGATGATCATCGGGCTGCAGGGCGGCACGCGGGCGGAGCTGGACATCAACGCGCTGCTGCGGAAAAGGGCGCTCGTCCACGCAACGGCGCTGCGGTCCCGTCCGTTGGAGGAGAAGGCGGAGATCGTGGCGGCCGTCCGCGAGCACGTGTGGCCGCTGCTGGAGTCGGGGGAGGTCCGCCCGGTGGTCGACCGGCGCGTGCCGATCGCCGAGGCCGCCGCGGCGCACCGGCTGATGGAGGAGAGCGGCCACGTCGGCAAGATCCTGCTGACCGTGTGAGGATGAGGGAGATATGAGCGAGCCTTCGAAGAACCAGTCGGAACAGGAACCGCACGTGCTCGTGGTCGGGCCGAACGGCATCGCCATGGAGGGCGCGGGCGAGGGCGGCGAGCACGAGGGCAAGTCGATCACCGAGATGGTCGAGCAGCCCGCGAAGGTCATGCGGATCGGCGGGATGATCCGCCAGCTGCTGGACGAGGTCAAGGCCGCCCCGCTGGACGAGGCGAGCCGGGCCCGGCTGCGGGAGATCCACAAGTCGTCCATCAAGGAGCTCGAGGACGGCCTGGCCCCGGAGCTGGTCGAGGAGCTGGAGCGGCTGTCGCTGCCGTTCGCCGACGAGTCCGTGCCGAGCGAGGGCGAGCTGCGGATCGCGCAGGCGCAGCTGGTCGGCTGGCTGGAGGGGCTGTTCCACGGGATCCAGACGACGCTGTTCGCGCAGCAGATGGCGGCGCGCGCGCAGCTGGAGCAGATGCGCCGGGCACTGCCCGCGGGCATGATGCCGCAGGGCGTGGAGCAGCAGCAGGAGGAGCGGGGTCCTCGCTCGTCCGGCCCCTACCTGTAGGACGTCGGAACGACGGCCGCGCCCGGTGCGACGGGTGCGGCCGTCGTCACGGGAACAGGCGCTCCAGGATCTGCGCCACGCCGTCGTCGTCGTTGCGGGACGTCCTGTGCGTGACCGCGGCGAGGACGAGCGGGTGCGCGTTCGCGACCGCGTACGACGTGCCCGCCCAGGCGAGCATCGGCAGGTCGTTGGGCATGTCGCCGAACGCGGTGACGTCGGCGGGGCCGATGCCGTGCTCGGCGCACAGGGCGGCGAGGGCGCTGGCCTTGGTGACGCCGTGCGCGCTGATCTCCAGCAGCCCCCGCCCGGACGAGTGGGTGACCGTGACGAGGTCGCCGACGGCCTTCTCGGCCCGCGCGGCCAGCTCGTCGGGGTCGGCGTCGGGGTGGAAGGCGAGCAGCTTGGTGCCGGGGCTGGCGACCAGCTCGGCGCCGTCGACGGGCCGGCCGCCGAGCGCCTCGGCGTCCCAGCGCGACAGGTCGTAGCTGGTCTCGAACACGAAACCGGTCGGGTACTCGACGGCGAACCGGAAGCCGGGCGAGACGCCGCGCAGCCGCCCGATGGCCTCGGCGAGCACGTCCGGCGGGATCTGCCGGGCGTGCACCACGGTCTCGGAGTGCAGGTCGTAGACGAGGGCTCCGTTCGCGCAGATGGCGAGGCCGCGGTGCCGGACGGCGGCGGCGATCTCCGTCATCCAGCGCGGGGGCCGGCCGGTGACCATGACGAGCATCGCGCCCGCGCGCTCGACGCGCTCGAGGGCGGCGACGGTGCGGGCGGAGATGGTCCCGTCGGAGCGCACGATCGTGCCGTCGAGGTCGGTGGCGATCACGCGCGGCGCAGGTTCGGTCATGTCACCTTCCAGGTCGGCTCGGACACACCATAGGCGACGGGTCCGACGGGATATCCGCCCGGTCGCCCCCTTCCGCCCGGTCGCCCCCCTTCCGCCCCGTCCGCCGCGCGCCTAGGGTGTGGGTCCACCCGAATCTTCTTCACGTTCCCTCCCCCCGCGTGCGGAAGGCAGCAGATGACCCCCCGAACCCCCCGCCTGGTGTCGGCCGCGCTCGCGGGCGCCGTCGCGCTGGCCCCCTTCACCCTCCCGGCCCCCGCGTCCGCCGCCCCGGCCTCCGCGTCCGCCGCGCCCCCGGTCGCCGCTCGGACCGCCTCCACCGTCCGCGACATCGCGGTGGACGGCGCCGTCAACGTCCGCGACATCGGCGGCTACACGGCATGGGACGGCCGGCACGTCCGCTACGGCCTCGTCTACCGGTCCGCGTCGCTCAGCAAGGTCACCGCGACCGGCGTCGCGCAGCTCCAGCGGCTCGGGCTGACGGCCTCCGTCGACTTCCGCTCGCAGTTCGAAGTCGGCATGTCGGGCGCCGACCGGCTGCCCGCCGGGGTAGCGCCCGTCGCCGCGAACATCAACGCGTTCTCGCCGACGCTGCTGACGATGGTCCCCGACCTGCTCAAGGCGATCCTCGCGCAGGACAAGCCCGGCGAGTTCATGGCGCTGTCGTACCGCGGGTTCGTCCATGACGCCGACTCCCGCAAGCAGTTCGCCGCCGCGCTGACCCGCATCGCGTCCGGCGAGGGCCCCGTCCTCTACCACTGCACCGAGGGCAAGGACCGCACCGGCGTCATGACCGCGATCCTGCTCACCGTCCTCGGCGTCCCCAAGGCCCAGGTGTACGCCGACTACCTGCGCTCCAACCAGGAGCTCGCCGACCAGAACGCCGCCGAGCTCGCCGAGCTGAAGAAGATCGGCATCGACCCGGCCCTCGTCGAGCCGTTCCTGACCGTCCGCGCCGCCTACCTGGACACCGCGTTCGACCAGATCGCGCGGGACTACGGGACGTTCGACGCGTTCGTCGCCAAGGGCCTCGGCATCGACGCCGCCACGCGGGCCGCACTCCGGAAGCGGCTCCTGCGGTAACGGGAAGGGCCCGTCCGGCAGCGGACGGGCCCTCTCACTCCGGTCGTTCAGCGCTTGACGGGCTCCAGGACCTCCAGGCCCAGGAACTTCTGCAGCGCCTCCGGGACGCGCACCGAACCGTCCGCCTGCTGGTGGTTCTCCAGGATCGCTACCATCCAGCGCGTCGTCGCCAGCGTCCCGTTCAGCGTCGCGACGGGCTGGTTCTTCCCGTCGGCGTCCTTGTGCCGCACCGACAGGCGCCGCGCCTGGAAGTCGGTGCAGTTCGACGTCGACGTCACCTCGCGGTAGGTGTTCTGCGTCGGCACCCACGCCTCGCAGTCGTACTTGCGCGCCGCGCTCGCGCCGAGGTCGCCCGCCGCCACGTCGATCACCCGGTACGGGATCTCGACCTTCGCGAGCATCTCCTTCTCCCACTCCAGGAGCCGCAGGTGCTCGGCGTGCGCGTCCGCCGGGTCGCAGTAGGAGAACATCTCCACCTTGTCGAACTGGTGGACCCGGATGATGCCGCGCGTGTCCTTGCCGTACGAGCCGGCCTCGCGGCGGAAGCACGACGACCACGCCACGTACCGCCGCGGCAGCTCGTCGATGATCTCGTTCATGTGGTACGCGGCGAGCGGCACCTCCGACGTCCCGACCAGGTACAGCTCGTCCTGCGGGAGCTGGTACACCTCCGCCGCGTGCGCGCCGAGGAAGCCGGTGCCCTCCATCGCCTCCGGCTTCACCAGCACCGGCGGGTACATCGGCACGAACCCGCTCGCGACCGCCTGCTCCATCGCCAGGTTCAGCAGCGCGTACTGCAGCCGCGCGCCGACCCCGGTCAGGTAGTAGAACCGGGCGCCCGACACCTTCGCGCCGCGCTCCATGTCGATCGCGCCGAGGCTCTCGCCCAGCTCCAGGTGGTCCTTCGGCGCGAAGTCGAACGCGGCCGGCTCGCCGACGTGCTCCAGGACCACGAAGTCCTGCTCGCCGCCGGGCGGGGCGCCCTCCTCGATCAGGTTCGGGACGCCCTTCAGCGCGGCGTCCAGCTCCTCGCCGAGCCGGTCGGCCTCCGCCTCGCGGTCCTTGACCTGCTGCGCCAGCTCCTTCGCGCGGGCCAGCAGCGCCTGCCGCTCGTCGCCCTGCGCCCGGGACACCGACTTGCCGAAACTCTTCTGCTCGGCGCGCAGCTGCTCGAACGAGGTCAGCGCGGAGCGCCGCCTCCCGTCCAGGTCCAGCAGCCGGTCGACGACGGCGTCATCCTCACCGCGGGCGCGCTGCGAGGCGCGCAGCCGCTCGGGATCCTCTCGAAGAGCTCGCAGGTCAATCACAGACCCGAGGCTACCGGCCCCGGGCCCTCCGGCGCGCGCGAGTATCGCGGTCCGATCCGGTCGCCCTCCGACCGCGGCCCGACGCCCGCCCGCGGCGGTCCGGTCAGCGGCGCGCGCTCGCCAGCAGCGCGTGCGCGGGCAGCGCCACGGACCCGCCGTCGGCGCCGTCCGGCAGCGCGTAGCCCGCGACGATCCGGTCGTACTCCGCCTTGATCCGCGCGACCGTCGCCGCGTCCTGCCGGCTGATCGCGACGCCGTTGCTGCCGACCCTGGACAGCGCGCCCGTCTCCCACCACTCCTCGGGGTCGACGACGTGCTCCCAGGTCACCTCCTCGACCGCCACGTCCGCGAAGCCCGCCTCCGTCACCAGCCGCTGGAACGCCATCGCCTCGCCGTACTCGACGAACGGCGACGGCGGGATGTCGTCCGGCCACGGCACCCCGGCCGCGTCCATCGCCTCCCGGACGACCGCGAGCGCGCCGACGCCCGGCATCACCCAGCAGCTCAGCGCCAGCCGCCCCTCCGGCCGCAGCACCCGCCGCAGCTCGGCGAGCGCCGCGTCCGGCGCGCCGACGTGGTTGATGACGAAGTTGCCGACGGCCGCGTCGAACGTCCCGTCCGGGAACGGCACCTCCGGCAGCACCGCCACCTGGACGTCAAGCCCCGGCACGTTCCGCCGCGCCGTCTCCGCCATGCCCGGCTCGGCGTCCAGCGCCGACACCTCCGCGCCGCGCCGCACCGCCTCCGCCGCGACGAAGCCCGGGCCCGTGCCGACCTCGAGCACCCGGGTCCCCGCCGCGACGCCCGCCGCGTCGAGCAGCGGCCCGACCATGTACCGCGTCATCCGGGCGAATCCCCGCTCGTACGCCGGAGCCCGCCCGGCCCACAGCTCGCGCTCGTAAAGATCAAAGTCGACCACGGAGGCAGCGTACGCCAACCTACGCCCCCGTAACCGGCGGACTTGTCAGCGCCCTTACCGCACGTCCACGTAGTCGTCCCTGTAGGTCTTCACGTAGGCGGACGAACCGCCGTAGTAGGCGCGCCACGTACCGTCCTTGGACGCCTTGAACCCCTTCCGGAAGCGGCCCAGGCCGTCCGTCGTGGTGGCGCCCAGATAGGTCCACTTGGAAGACCCCTTGGGCAGGAAGTAGAACGACACCTTCTGCTTGCCGAACGTCGTCCACTTGGTGGTCTCCCGGTAGAGGGACCCCACGATCGTGACAGTGCGGCCCTTGACGACCGGCTCCGGGCTCGCGGTGAAGTCGAGGATCTTCGTCCGGTACCGGACGTCCACATAGTCGGCGGGGCCGGTGGACGCCAGCGAGGAGTAGCCCTCGTCGCGCACGACGGCCCGCCAGTACCCGTCGCGCGACGCGCGGGCCGGAACGGCGAAACGGCCGTCGATGCCGTCCATGGACCGCGCCGCGACGTCGCTCCACTTCTTCTTGTCGGTGGAGAACTGCAGATGCACCACGCCGCCCTGGGCCCCGTCCCACCGGCCGTCGGCCATCTTGCGGAGGACCCGGCCCGTCGCCGTCACCGTGTCGCCCCTGCCGACCGGCTCCGGACCGGCGTCGAACCCGCTGATGGACGTCCGGTAGTAGACCGGCATGACGTTCGTGCCGGCGGACGACATGTCGTAGCTCTGGTAGTCGTCCGGCAGGTTCACGTCATTGGCGAAGGAGGCGTCCCAGGCGCCGTCATCGGTGACCAGGACGGGGACGCTGTAGACACCGTTCGCGTCCGTCTTCGGCGAGGCGATCGTGTGCCAGTCGCCGCCGACCGCCTTGTCGAACTGCAGGTCGACCTGCTTGCCCGCCAGCGGCGCCCACGCCCCCGCGCGGTCCTGCCGCTCGAGCTTCCCGGGTGATCGTCACCGTGTCGCCCACGATGAGCCGGCCCTTGACCACCAGGCTGATGCGGGTCTTCAACTGCTGCCGGGAGACCCGCACGGCCGCGCTCCGCACCGGCCGGTGCAGGAAGTCGCCGTAGTACGACACGACGACATCACCCGAATGGGCGAAGACGGCGGTCCCCTGTGCGCGCCCATCGGCGCCGGTGACCGCGGTGACGCTCTGGCCGTTCGGCTGGTCCACGGAGAGCCGGGCGCCTTCGACCGGCGTCTGCGTACCGTCGGCGTTCCGGGCGAGCAGCCGGGCGCTGAAGGACACGTTCGGGTGGTCCACGTCCACCGTCGCGGGCGTGACCTCCACGTCGGCGAGCGCGGTTTCCAGCCCGTTGTCGATCACGGCCCGCCCGGGCAGGTTCCGCGTCATGGCGGCGTTCGTCAGCTCGACGTCCACCGTCCAGCGGCCCTGCGCCACCGTCACCGGCCGGCTCGTCCGCCAGACCCCGTCCGTGGCCGTGCCGCCGACCAGCTCGAAGTCGTCCACCGGAACGGTCTCGGGCCCGCCGCCCAGCGTCCGCAGGACGGCCCGCACCTTCGTGATGTCGCTACCGGAGGCCGCCGCGACCTCGATCTGCGTGGTCGCCCCCGGCGTCAGGATCTTGACGGACCGGATGTTCGGGTAGTCCGCCGCCTCGGCGGACGGAGCGACGGCGAGCGCCGCGACCGTCACCAGTCCCGTGAAAAGCGCCAGCAACCGGCGCATCCGAATTCTCATTGCACGTCCACGTAGTCGGTGGGCTTGTCGGAGGCGAGGTAGTTCGCGCTGCCGTTGTAGGAGGCCATCCAGGTGCCGTCCTGGGACGCCTTGAACGTCTTGCTGAACCAGCCGTTGGAGGCCGTCTTCACCACGGCCATCTGCGTCCACTTCGACGAGCCCTTGGCCTGGAAGTAGATCGACACCGGGGCGTTCGGTCCCGGCAGCTTCTTGTCCATGTACCGGAACAACTGCCCCTTGACCGTGATGCTCTTCCCCTTCTTCACCGGCTCAGGAGAAGCGTTGAACCCGGCAATGGACGTCGCGTAGCGGACATCGATGAAGGCCGGAGTGGTGACGAGCGGCTTGTACAGCGCGTCCCCCGGATACCGGACCCGCCAATAGCCGTCACGCTCCGTGCGCTCGTCGGAGGTGAAGAGGTCGAAACCGCCCGCCGCCGTCGTCCCCTTGCTGTACGTCGCACGCGTCCACGTCTTGCGGTCGGTGGAGAACTCCAGGAACACTGGAGCGTCGGCGATCGGACCCAAGTCGCCGACGAGCGTTCCGGTCACCTCCAACGAGCCGCGGTACGCGAGCGGCCGCGTCGCATAGGTGAGGCCCGAAATCCGCGCGGTCCTGGACAGGTCCACCGTCCCGAGATCGACGGACCCGCCGGTCAGGAAGAACGTCCCAGGCGTCTCGATCACCAACCGGCCCGAGCGGGTGACCGAGAACGAGGCGTCGAACGTCCCGTCGGCCCCCGTCGTCGGCCACCGATCACCGCTCACCGCCGGCGCGGCGGCCGCACCCGAAGCGTCCTGCTGGTAGTCGACCGTGAGCGAAAGGCCGCTGACGGGCACGAGTCCGGCGGAGCCGCGCCGCATGACCCTGCCGTGGACCGTGATATCGGCCCCATCGCGCGTAGGACGCACCGACACCAGTTGCGCCGTCGTCTCGGTCGCCTGCTTCACGACCGTCAGCGGGGTCGACTCCGTGGTACCGCACAAGGCCCCTTGCCGTGCGACCGCCACCGACATCGACGGATCCGTGGCGGTGAAGGCGAACCCCCCGTCCGCTCCGGCGCGGGCACTGCCGTTCCCCGCCTTCACCGTCGCCCCCTCAGCGGGTTCGAGCGGTTCGTCGCGGTACTTCTGCACCATGACGCGCCCTTGGTAGGTCACGTCCGGGTGCTCGATGTCGATGGTCTTCGGCGCGTACTCGACGTCGGTGACGGACGTCAGATAGCAGTCGACGAACGCGGCGGCCGGGCGCAACGTGGAGCCATCGGCGGACCGGACGGTCGCTTGGACGACGTTCGCGCCCGGATGGTGCTCCACGTCCGTCTGGAGCGTGGCCTGCCAGGTACCGTCCTTGTCCGTGCCGTCGACGAGCGTGAACGACAGCGCCGCATAGGGCGCGGCGTCGGCCGGATTCCGCACTGCGCCCTCGACGGCGACGATCCCGTCCGACGACTTCGCCTTGAGCGTGAAGGTCGCCACCCGGTCGTGCGACAGCCGGTCGAAGGCCGACGTCAGCTGGGCGTCATGGATCTCCGCGTGGGCGGCCGCCGGAGCGACGACACCCGCCGCCGTCAGGGCGGCGGCCGCGAGACACGCCTTGGCGGCCTTTCCGCGGCGACTCATCGGACGTCCACGTAGTCGCTGGGCTTGTTGGAGGCGATGTAGTTCGCGCTGCCGTTGTAGGAGGCCATCCACGTGCCGTCCTTGGACGCCTTGAAGTTCTTGCTGAACCAGCCGTTGGACGCCGTCTTCACGACCGCGACCTGAGACCACTTCGTCGAGCCCGACGGCTTGAAGTAGATCGACACCGGGGCGTTCGGACCGGGACCCGCCTTGTCCATGAAGCGGTACAGCAGGCCCTTGACCGTGATGGTCTTGCCCTTCTTCACCGGCTCAGGGGAGGCGTTGAAGTTGTAGATCTGCGTCCGGTACTTGATGTCGACGTAGACGGCGTCGCTGACGGCCGGGCCGGTGAGCGTGCTGCCCGCGTACCTGGCCCGCCAGTATCCGTCCTCCTTCGGAAGCTTGTTCGGCGAGAAGAAGAAGGTCCCCGGGTACTGCAGTTCTCGCTGGAACAGGCTCCACTTCTTGCCGTCCCGGGAGAACTCGAGATCCACCGGCAGGTTCGTGATCCCGTTGGAGTTCGGGAGCAGCGTCAGCCGTCCGGACGCCTCGATCGGGTCGCCGTAAGGCAGCGGATGCCGCCCCGCGGTGAAGTCCGTGATCCGCGTGGCGTTGCCGATGGTGAACGGACCCAGCTCCGCCTTGCCCTCGGTGAGGAAGCCGCTGCTGTCGGAGGTGTGCACCGTGAGCTTGCCGGACTTCCCGACGGTCCATCCCGCTTTGAAGGTGATCTGGAACGTCCCGTCCGGCCCGGTCGACACGGCACCGGGCGGGTCGAAGTACAGCAGGTCGCTCGGCACCTCCACCCACACCGGGACACCGGCGACGGGGACCGTGCCGGCGGCTCCGTGCCGCACGACCTTTCCCTTCACCACCACGTCCCCCTGGGCGGTCATCGGCGCGGACGGCGTCACCTGCGCGGTGATCTCCATGGCCTGCAGGTTCACCGTCGGGTTCGCGGATGCGCTCACGGCGCACAACTGGCCTTGCCGCTGGACGTAGCTCCCCGGCCGGGGCGTGCCGGTGAACCGCTGGACGTACCGGCCGTCCTGGTCCGTCGTCGCCTCCGGGTTCGTCGCCGGCCCGACGACCCGGACGCCCGCAACCGGCTCCGGCGCGGTGTCGCGGCTCTTCTGGACCATGACCCGGCCGCTCAGCGCCACATCCGAGTGATCGATGTCGATGACGGCGGGCGAGCTCGTGAAGTCGTCGATGGTCGTCCGGTAGCAGTCGTCGAACGAGGTCATCTTCCTGACCGTGGCTCCGTCCGCCGTGGTGACGAGCACCTCGACGTAATTGGGGCCCGGACGGCTCTGGACGTCGGGCCGCAGTTCGGCCCGCCAGACGCCGGCGTTGTCCGTCCCCTCGGCCCGCGTGAACTCGAGCGCGGCGTACGGTTCCGCGCCGGGGGACCAGTAGTGCACGTTCGCGCGGACACCGGTGACTCCGGTCGCCGAGGTCGCGGCGACCTCGAAGGTGGCCACGCGGGCCGGATCCAGGACGTCGAAGCCTGTGGTCACCTTCACTCCGATGGCGTCCGCGCGGGCGGCGGCCGGGACGAGGAGCGCCGACGCCGCGAGGGCGGTGGCGGCCAGGAAGGACGGCGTACGGCGCAAGGAAGGGCCTCTCCGCTGACGTTCAGGAAACGATCAGGAGACGCCCAAGATCCACAACCGGTTGGCGCGTCCGGAAAGCCCGATGATCACATTTCGGTATCCGAACCTTCCGCCGCCGACCGGTCACGAATCCGCAGCCCGGCTGGAGGCGTGCCGGGTCGGGACCGGGCTTCGAGCCACTCCTCGAAGGTGGGGCCGACGAGCCGGGCGTGCGGGCCCGGCAGCAGGCCGCCGGCGGCGGCGTACTCGGCGTCGGGCAGGCCGGGATCGACGACGCCGACGACCTTCACGCCCCGGCGGGCGCCGAGAAGTGCGGCCGCCTCGGAGACGATCTCCTCGCGGGGCCCGGCGACCTCGGGGATCGGCGTTCCGGGAGCGGGCCCATCGGGGTCGGTGGCCAGGTCGGCCAGCGCCTCGGCCACGGTGCGGGCCGCGACGAGCCGGCTGGGCCAGTTCGGGATGTAGGCGACGTCGCCTTGCTGCCAGTCCATGAGCTGTCCGACGAACTCGTGGAACTGCGCGGCACGCAGGATGCGGGCGGGGAGGAGCCCGGACAGGTGCAGCTCCTCGTGCACCTTCTTGGCGGCGCCGAAGCCCGCGGTGGTCTTGTCGATGCCGATGATGGACGCCACGGTGATGTGCGCGACCCCTGCCGCGTGGCCGGCCTCGTGCAGGTTGCGCGCCGACGTGCGGAAGAACTCGGTCGCCGCCTCCTCCTCGGAGGCGTGCCACGACGCGACGTCGATGATGGCGCCGGCCCCGGCGAGCGCCTCGGCCAGGCCCTTGCCGGTGATGACGTCCACACCGGTGGCCCGTGCCATCGGCACGACCTGGTGACCCCGTTCGGTGAGGACGTCGACGACGTGGCGTCCCAGTCGTCCGGTCGCTCCTGCCACGGCGAACTTGCTGCTGCTCATGGTTTCTGCCTTTCCTGGAAGGGGCGCCGCGAGCCCGTCAGGCGCGGCGTCCTGACGAACACGAGACGACGGCTCCCCGGCCCCCGTAACAGCACCGGTCATGTGACCTAGGTCATCGCCAAGGGCGTGTTACGCGACGGCGCTGACCGTCGTCTAGTGCATGGAACAGGGCTGGGAACCGACGGGCAGGAGCCGGGCATGAGCGAACGCACTGTGGACACCGCCGAGCCGCTCGCCGGCGCCGACCCGATGGAGTCCGCCACCGAGGCGTTCGTCGCACACCGCAGCCTGCTGTTCACGGTCGCCTACGAGATGCTCGGTTCAGCGACCGACGCCGAGGACGTCCTGCAGGAGACCTGGCTGCGCTGGGTGGGCGTCGATCGGGCCACCGTGCGGGAGGAGCGTGCCTACCTGGTGCGGATCGTCACCCGCCAGGCCCTGGACCGGCTGCGCGCGCTCAGGCGGCGCAAGGAGTCCTACGTCGGGCCTTGGCTGCCCGAGCCGCTGCTGACCGCGCCGGACGTCGCCGAGGACGCCGAACTCGCCGACAGCGTCTCCATGGCGATGCTGCTGGTGCTGGAGACGCTCCAGCCGACCGAACGGGCCGTGTTCGTGCTGCGCGAGGTCTTCGATCTGGACTACGACGAGATCGCCGAAGCCGTCGGCAAGAGCCCGGCCGCGGTCCGCCAGCTCGCCTACCGGGCGCGGTCGCACGTCGCCGCGCGCCGACCCCGTGGCACCGCCACCCCGGCCGAGACGCGAGCCGCCCTTCAGGCGTTCCAGCGGGCCGTCGAGACCGGCGAGCTCCAGAGCCTGCTCGACATCCTCGCGCCGGACGTCGTCGCCCTGAACGACGGCGGCGGCGTCAGGCACGCCCTCCCCCGGCCCATCGTGGGGGTCGGCGACGTCGCCCGCCTGCTGGCCGCCGGGTGGTGGAGGCGCGACGCGGAAAGGGTGCTCGAACCGGTCGAGGTCAACGGCGCCCCCGGGCTGCTCGTCCGGGTCGACGGGGAGATCGACGGCGTGGTGGCGGTACAGGTGGAGAACGGCCGCGTCGCCGGCCTCTACCACGTGCGCAACCCCGAGAAGCTGTCCCACGTGGAACGCGAGACCTCCATGACCCGCTGACCCTGGGCCGGGCGGTCAGAGGGCGGAGCGGAGGGGGTGGGGACGGGCGTGCCTCTCCTCCCATTTGGTGAGTTCGCGCTGCTTCCAGCCGCTGCTCGAATGGTCGGCGAGGAACGCCCAGTACCGCAGCATCACTTCGATCGCGTCGGCCGCCGCGTAGTGGCCTTCCCAGTCGTCGGACATGATGTCGAAGAGGTGCAGGCCGTCCGGCCTGACCTGCGCGGCCCACGAGTTGCCCGACCAGTCCTCCTCGCGGCTGCGGCCGGCCCGCACGTCGTCGACCCTGGCCAGCATGTCGAGCAGCCAGTCGCCGCCGGTCTGGACGTCCCCGACCAGGAACGCCCCGAGCGCGGTCTCGGACTCGTCGGTGAAACGGTAGTCCGGGGTGTTGTGCACGCTGTTGACGAAAGAGATCATCGGTTGAGTCGCCTTAGCTGTAGGGCATGACCGGCCAAGCCGAGTCCCAGGCGTTCTTCATGCCGTTCCGTTTGAACGACCCCTGGATGACGATGCCGTCCACGGTCCCCGACCATCGCTTCCCGTCGGAGCTCACCGTCTTGCTCGCGAACGCCTTCTCGATGGCCGAGTTCACCCGCTGCGGGGACCAGTTGTCGGGGAAGAACGTGCTCCCGTGCGGCTTGGTCATCCACTGCCCGTTGGGGCCCTTCATCTGGACGTCACCACGATAGACGCCCGTGTGGGGGTCGCGGTCCAGCACGGTGACGCGCCGGTCGAGGTCGTCGTGGCCCATGAACCGGTGGTGGTACCCGGTGGGCGTCAGCCCGTTCTTCGTCTTCCGGATCTCGCCCTTGAAGACGTGGTGCCGCCCCCCGTGGTTCTTGATGGCCTTGCGCATCCATCGCATCGCGGCCTCGAAGATCCCGGAGGCGGCCTTGCCCTTGCCGGACTTGAGGAGGAGGTGCAGCACCAGGAAGAGGACGGCCAACATGAGGCCGGCCGCGGATCGCCCGGTGGCCGCGCGCGCCGGGGTCAGGCGGCCGGAGAACGGGTCACCCATTGAGGATCGCGTCTATGGCGAGGTTGATGAGCTGGTCGATGAGGGCGCCGGTGATCTCCTTGAAGACAGGGATCTCGGCGAGGGAGGCGCCGAAGGTCTCGGGGGCGGTGGCGATGGCCTGGGCGATCTCGGCGGCCAGCAGGGCGAGCTGGACGATCGTGTTGATCTTCAGGCCGAGGACGATGCCGCCGCAGACCATCAGGCCCGCGCCGATGATCTGGGCGGCGGTGCGGGCGTCCTCGAGGTTGGCGTGCGGGGCGTCGGCCTGCGTCCAGGAGTCCCTGAACGCCTGGACGCCGTCGGCCTCGTGGGTCGTCCAGACCTGCTGGGCGTGGCCGTGGGCGTCGGCGACGGGGCCGCCGAGGGTGCCGGCGAACCGCAGCCAGGCGCCGCCCATCTCCATGAGCTTGGTCTCGTCCGCCTCGGGCCAGGAGTAGCCCAGCATCGACAGCAGCGAGCGCAGCTCGCCGGGGAGTTGCAGGCCCATCAGAGGAAGTCGTTGACGCGGTTGACCTCGATGGCGGAGGCGTCCTCGGACTCGCGGTAGCCGGCGGCCATCGCCTGCACGCCCTCGCCGTGCTCCGCGACTCCCTCGATGTTGTCGTCCAGGCAGTCCTGGAAGACCTCCAGGACCGCCTGGTAGCAGCCGCCGATGATCGAGCCGATGTCGTCGCTTCCCCAGGGCTCCCCATAGGAGGACAGTTCGCCCTGGAATTGCTGCCAGTGGGAGCGGAGGCCGTTGGCCGCGCCGCCGATGTCGCGGCCGCTCTTCAGCATCTGCTCGTGGTCGACCTTCAGTTCCGGAGCCATGCGGCCTCCCGTTACCTGGGCTGGATGTCGCTCATCAGGGACTGCAGGGACGTGACGTACCGGGCGAGCTCCCGGACTCCGGCGTCCTGGGCGGCGCGGACGTTCTCGGTGAACTCGGCGGACGGGGCGGCGGACCGGCGCGCTTCGGTCTCGGCGCGGGCGAGGGCGTCGTTGACCGCGGCGCGGGCGCCGTCGGCGATGTCGGCGGCGCTCAACCCGTGCTCCCAGACCAGCCGGACGACCTGGCCGGCGGACGACGCCTTCGCGTAGAGCCGATCGTCCACCGCCCAGGCTTCGCCCTCGGCCGCCCCGCCGGTGGTGCCAGCGGCGGCCAGGGCGGCGCGGGTCCGGGCGAACAGGCCGTCGAAGTCGGGCGGTTCGAAGCCGCCGCGCATCACGGCGCGCTCGTTGACCTGGGCGACGGCGTCGCCGATCGCGCTGGTCATCCGGCGCATGCCGTCCTGGCCCTGGGTGAGGACGGCGTCGAGCCCGGCGCGGATCGCGTTCAGGTCGACCGGCGGGACGTCCTGGGCGGCGGGCGGGGCGGGACGCGCCCGGTCGAGGGCCGCGTTGATCACGGTGGTGAGGTCCGCGGCGAGGTCGTCGGCGTCGAGCCGCAGCAGCCGGGGGTCGAGGTCGACGGCGGTCAGGCGGCGGCCGGCGGCGGTGACGCGGATGCGCTCGTCCTCGGAGGCCGCGGTCGCCGGCTCCGTGGCCGGCGCGCCGGGCTCCTGTGGCGCGGCCGGAGCCGTGCGCAGCTCGTCGAGTCGTCGTCGTGCGCGGCTGATCTGCTCGTCCATGCCGTCCCCGTGCCCCCGGAAACAAGATCAACGGGCGACGACCCTAGCAGTCAAAAGGGCATTAAGGAAAGGACGATGAAATATCGGCTGGTCAGTGAAATGGACCAGAGATCAGGAGAATTGAACGGCTTTCCCGATAGGGGAATTACGGACTTTCCAGAAAGGCGACGGTCGGGTCAAGCGCGGCCGGTTCGGATCGTGCTGAGCCAGGCGGCGGCCTCGGTGAAGTCGTCGTCGTGTGTGCCCCGGCGGATCTCCGGACGGACCTGGTCGGCGCGCGGGTAGGACCCGACGAAGCGGACGTCCGCGCAGATGCGGCGCAGCCCCATCAGCGCCTCGCCGACGCGGGCGTCGTCCACGTGGCCTTCGAGGTCCATCCAGAAGAGGTACGAGCCGAGGCCGGCGCCGGTCGGGCGGGACTGGATCAGCGACAGGTTGATGCCGCGCACGGAGAACTCGGTGAGGATCTCCAGCAGCGCGCCCGGGTGGTCCTCGCCGATGAACGCGACGACGCTGGTGCGGTCCATGCCGGTGGCGGCCGGCGGCGCGCAGGGGCGGCGCAGCTGGACGAACCGGGTGACGGCGTCGGCGACGTCGTGGATGTCCTCGGCGAGGACGGCGAGGCCGTAGCGGGCGGCGGCGAACGAGCCGGCGAGCGCGGCGTCGTAGTGGCCGTCGGCGACGTGCTGGGCGGCCTCGGCGTTGGACGTGGCGGCGCGCCACTCGGCGTCCGGGACGTTCTCGGCGAGCCAGCGGCGGCACTGCGGCTGCGCGATCGGGTGCGACGCGACGGTCTTGATGTCGGCGAGCGCGGTGCCGGGCCGCACCAGCAGCGCGAACGAGACCGGCAGGTGGACCTCGGCGACGATCTGGAGGGGCTCTCCGGTGGCCAGCTCGTCCAGCGTGGTGGGGACGGAGCCCTCGACGGAGTTCTCCAGCGCGACCACGGCGGAGTCGGCCTCGCCGCGGCGCAGCGCGTCCAGGACGGCGGGGACGGTGGCGAGCGGGAGCTGCTCGGCGGTGGCCGCGCCCGGCAGGGACATGAGCGCGGCCTCGGTGAACGTGCCCCGCGGACCCAGGTAGGCATAGCGTTCGGGCCTGGTTTCTGCGGTCACGAAGATCCCCCGAGGGCGCGGTTCTGCGGGGCACCTGCTTCTGCGGTGCCGAGAGAGACGAGTGTACTTGCCGCCGCGTAAAGTCCCGGCCGGGGCGGCGGGCACGGGCGGTGCCGCGCCGCCGGACCGGCCCGGGAGCGGGCTCGCGCGCCAAGAGGGCGCGGGAGCGGGTCCCGCAGCCGGTCAGGGCGCGGGCGGTAGAGGTGCGGGCGGTGGCGGCCCGGTCAGGCGCGGGCGGTGGAGGCGCGGTCGCCGAAGTCGGGCAGCGGGTCGTCCATCGACACGATGGGCCCCTTGCCCAGGCGGGCGGCGCGCAGCACCTGGTTCTCCTCGGGGGAGAGCATCTCGACCGGATGCCCTCCCTGGACGGCCTTGGCGTAGGTCCTGGTCTCGGTGCGCCCGTTGATCGAGCTGAGCACGACGCCGTCCCCGACGGCGTTGAGCACGGCGAGCGAGAAGGACCGGTGCCCCGACATCTCCTTGAGCGCGTCGTAATGCACGATGGCGAGGTCGCGCAGCGCGCGTTCGTCCACCTCGCCGGAGGCCACCTGGAGTTGGCGCCTCAGCATTTCCCCGCACTCTTCGACGACCTGGTTCACCCGATTGTGGGCCACCACCGCGATGGAGAGCCCGGCCACACCGGCGACCAGGCCGGCGACGGCCACCGCGACAAGCATCACGTGGCGAGCGTACCCACCTCGACCTGCCGTTGCGAAGGATCCTCGCGACTCGCCCGCCGGGTGACGCGGTTCGTGAGCCAGTTTCCCAGCAGGAGGATGGCGACGATCGCCGCGAGGCCGAACGAATCACGCTCCAGACTGCCCCAGAAACGGGCGATCGGAGGGTGTCCGGTGGTGGACAGGTGCGACCCCCACCACGGCAGCGGGAACAGAAAGAAGATCCAGAACGCCAGGCCGAACAGACATCTTCGCGTGTCTCGCCCGTCGCCCACCAGAGCCCCGATGACCGGGATGATCCACACAAGGTGGTGAATCCACCCGACGGGGGACAGAAGCACGGACAGCAGCCCCGTGATCGCGACCCCGGCGAGCAGCAGGCCGTACGCGCCCGGACCGGACGCCGGGTCGGCGGCGGCGAAGTGGTCGGTCCCGGCCGGCCCGGTGACGACCGGCCGGCCGCCGACCAGGGCGTCCGCCGCGTACGTCGCCCGGCGCGCCAGCTTGAAGCCCGCGTACGCCATGGCCAGCGCGAGGACGAGCCACACCGCCGTCCGGGCCGGGCCCTGGTCGAGGACCCGCGCGACGATCCCGTTGATCGCCTGGTTGGTCGTCCCGTCGACGGCGCCGGTGCGGTCGCCGCCCTGCAGCAGCGCGCCGAACCAGTAGGCGGCCGAGGCGTGCGGCAGCACCGCGAACCCGCCGAGCGTCGCCACCACCGCGGTGGCCAGCGCGTTCACGAACGCGTCCCGGCGCCCGGTGATCAGGAAGTAGAGCAGGAAGACGCCCGGCACCAGCTTGATCGCCAGCGCCAGCCCGACCAGCAGCCCGCGCGGCCAGCGCGGCGAGCGGGTGCAGCAGTCGGCCAGGCACATCGCCAGCAGGAACACCCCGACCTGGCCGAACCGGATCTGGTCGCGGACCGGGTCGAGCCAGGCCGCCCCGGCGACCAGCACCCCCATGGTCAGCGGCGCCCACCGCCCGGTGCGGCGGATCAGGTCGCGGAACGCGTACCAGACGGCCACCGCCAGCGCGGCGTAGATCAGCAACGTCCACGCCCACTGCGCGGCCCGCCACGACAGCAGCGTGAACGGGACGGCGAGGAGCGCCGCGAACGGCGGGTAGGTGAACGGCAGCAGCTGCGGCGGCTGGGTCAGGAAGTCGTACAGCGCCGCGCCGCGCAGCACCGCCAGCCCGCCCTCGCGGTAGACCTCCAGGTCGACGAGCCGCTGGTCGGGCTGGTTGTAGAGCCACTCGGAGACGATCGGTGTGACGGCGGCCACCACGACGGCGACGCCGGCCAGCGCGATCAGCGCGTCCAGCGGCGACCGCCGGGCCCGCCGGCGGGGGGGGCGCGCGGGCGCCGGCCGCGGGCCCCCGTCTGGAGGCAAACCCCAAAACAGGCGGGAAACGGCGCCCCCGGCCGGG
>NZ_JBEPCJ010000123.1:22683-25052 GCF_040299565.1 Spirillospora sp. NPDC000708 | reverse complement strand
CTGATCCCGCGGGAGGACCCTGTGTCCGGTTGGCCCACCCTCGAGGGGGCGGGCGACGAACCGCACGCCCGGGCGCGGGGGGGCGGCGGGCCCGCGGGGGCGGGCCCCCCACGAGGCCGCCGAGGCGAAGGAAGAGGAGCCCGCCAAGCCCGCGAAGGCCAAGGCCAAGTCCAGGTCCGCCAAGGGCAAGGACAAGGACAAGGAGAAGGCCGAGCCGGAGGCCGAGGCCGAGGCGGAGCACGAGGCCGAGGGCGAGGAGGAGGAGGGCGAGGGCGCCCAGGGCAGCCGCCGTCGCCGTCGCCGCCGTCGCCGCTCGGGCGCGGACGGCGAGTCCGGCGGCACCGACGACCCGCCGAACACCGTCGTGCACGTGCGCACCGCCCGCGAGGAGCGCGCCGCCGCGGAGGACGAGGTCCAGTCCGTGCGCGGCTCGACCCGGCTGGAGGCCAAGAAGCAGCGCCGCCGCGAGGGCCGCGAGCAGGGCCGCCGCCGCCCGCCGGTGATCACCGAGGCGGAGTTCCTGGCGCGCCGCGAGGCCGTCGAGCGAGTCATGGTGGTCCGGCAGGAGGGCGAGCGCACGCAGATCGCCGTCCTGGAGGACGACGTGCTCGTCGAGCACTACGTCAACCGCGCGACGCACCAGTCCTACGTCGGCAACGTCTACCTCGGCAAGGTGCAGAACGTGCTGCCCTCCATGGAGGCCGCGTTCGTCGACATCGGCAAGGGCCGCAACGCCGTGCTGTACGCGGGCGAGGTCAACTGGGACGTCGCGGGCCTGGTGGGCCAGCCGCGCCGGATCGAGTCGGCGCTGAAGTCCGGCCAGTCCGTGCTCGTGCAGGTCACCAAGGACCCGCTCGGCCACAAGGGCGCCCGGCTGACCAGCCAGGTCTCGCTGCCCGGCCGCTACCTGGTGTACGTGCCGGACGGCTCGATGACCGGCATCAGCCGCAAGCTGCCCGACAAGGAGCGCAGCCGGCTGAAGTCGATCCTGAAGAAGGTCATGCCGGAGAACGCGGGCGTGATCGTCCGCACCGCCGCGGAGGGCGCCACCGAGGAGGAGCTGGGCCGCGACGTGTCGCGCCTGGCCGCCCAGTGGGAGAACATCCAGAAGAAGGTCAAGACCGCCTCGGCGCCGTCGCTGCTGTACGGCGAGCCGGACCTGACGATCCGGGTCGTCCGCGACATCTTCAACGAGGACTTCTCCAAGCTCGTCGTCTCCGGCGACGGCGCCTGGGACACCGTCTCGGAGTACGTCGAGTACGTCGCGCCGCACCTCGCCGACCGCGTCGAGCGCTGGACCGGCGACCAGGACGTGCTGGGCGCGTTCCGGATCGACGAGCAGATCGCCAAGGCCCTCGACCGCAAGGTGTGGCTGCCGTCCGGCGGCTCGCTGGTGATCGACAAGACCGAGGCGATGACGGTCATCGACGTCAACACCGGCAAGTTCACCGGGCAGGGCGGCAACCTCGAGGAGACCGTCACCCGCAACAACCTGGAGGCGGCCGAGGAGATCGTCCGCCAGCTCCGGCTGCGCGACATCGGCGGCATCATCGTGATCGACTTCATCGACATGGTGCTGGAGAGCAACCGCGACCTGGTGCTCCGCCGTCTCGTCGAGTGCCTGTCGCGGGACCGTACCAAGCACCAGGTCGCCGAGGTGACCTCGCTCGGGCTGGTCCAGATGACGCGCAAGCGCGTCGGCCAGGGCCTGGTCGAGGCGTTCTCGGAGACCTGCGAGTCCTGCAACGGCCGCGGCATCCACGTCCACCTCACCCCGGTCGAGCCGAAGCCGGACAAGGCCGCCGGCAAGGAGTCGGGCCGCCGCCGCAAGCGCAAGGGCGAGGTCGAGAAGGCCGTCGAGGAGAAGCTGGCGCAGCACGAGGCGAAGAAGGAGCCGGCCGAGCCGGCCCCGGCCGAGGAGCCGGAGGCCGCGCGGCCCGAGCCGGTCCGGTCGCGGCCGAAGAAGTCCGGCCCGGCGAAGCGCCCCGCGGGCCCGCCGCCCGAGGTCGACGCCGAGGAGCCGCCGGCGCAGGCGGCGGTCGAGGCCGCAGACGCCGCGGAGGAGGTCGAGGGCACCTCGCCCGGCATCCTCGACGACGAGCCGGTGGCGGTCTCCTCGAACGGCGCCGCCCCGGCCGAGGCCAACGGCGCGGCTCCGGCCGAGGCGAACGGCGCCGCTCCCGCCGCGGAGCCGACGGAGTCCGCGGAGGGCGGGCAGCCCGTGGAGGAGGCCCCGCGCCGCCGCCGCACCCGCCGCCCGCGCGCGACGGCCCAGGCCGAGAGCGAGTAGTCCGCACGCCGTGGCGGGCGCCCGGCGCCCCCGGCGCGCCCCCCCCCCCCCCCACCACCACGGGAGGAAACTAGGGGGT
>NZ_JBEPCJ010000123.1:10117-22673 GCF_040299565.1 Spirillospora sp. NPDC000708 | reverse complement strand
GCGCCGCCCCCCCCCCGCCCGCGGGCGCGGGGCCCCCCCCGCGGTGGGGGTTTCCCCCCCCCCCCGGCCCGGCGCGCCGCCCCGGGGGCCCCCCACGACACGGCGGACACAAGGGATGCAGTACACTTGGGGTTCGGCGCGCGTTGTGGCGCGTCCGGACCAGCACCGCGAGGCCCGTCCGGGGCTCGTCCGGTGCGCCCCCCGCCGATCCGGTGGGGAACAGCAGAGAGCGCCGGGGTTCCGCCCTGGCGTGCCGCCCTCGGCCCGGTGCCGGGGGTAGGCCCTCATCCGGGGGCTGGTGTAAGCCACGCGTGGGACCGGTTCAGTCCGGAAGCGCGCGCAGACGAGAGGTTTCCGCGGTGTACGCGATTGTCCGCGCAGGCGGCCGGCAGGAGAAGGTGGCCGTCGACGACGTGCTGACCGTCGACAAGCTGGCCGGTGACGTCGGCTCGACCGTCAAGCTTCAGGCCCTGCTGGTCGTGGACGGCGACAACGTCGTCAGCAAGGCGGCCGACCTCGCCGGGTACGAGGTGACCGCCGAGATCCTCGGCGCGGTCAAGGGCCCGAAGATCAACATCATGCACTACCGGAACAAGACCGGTTACAAGCGGCGGATGGGTCACCGTCAGCCGTACACCGAGGTCAAGATCACCGGTATCAACTCCGGGAAGTAAGGGAGAGCGGTCACATGGCACACAAGAAGGGCGCATCGTCCAGCCGTAACGGTCGCGACTCCAACGCCCAGCGCCTCGGCGTGAAGCGGTTCGGCGGCCAGGTCGTCAACGCCGGCGAGATCATCGTCCGCCAGCGCGGCACCCACTTCCACCCCGGCCCCGGCGTCGGGCGCGGCGGCGACGACACGCTGTTCGCGCTGGTCGCGGGCGCGGTGCAGTTCGGCCGGTACCGCGGCCGCAACGCCGTGAGCATCGTCCCGCCGGCGGAGTAGTCCGCCTGCATCAGACGTTTTCCAAGGGGCGGACCGCTGAAGGTCCGCCCCTTTGCCCTGTTCATGGGCGCCCCGTCCATGGGGCGAGCGCCCTGGTCGAGGGCCGACACCGAGGAGGATCCACCGTGGCCGCTGGAGCGGGTTCGGGCGCGCAGTTCGTCGACCGGGTGGTGCTGCACGTCGCCGCGGGGAACGGCGGCAACGGCTGCGCGTCGATCCACCGGGAGAAGTTCAAGCCGCTGGGCGGCCCGGACGGGGCGAACGGCGGGCGCGGCGGCAGCGTCGTCCTCGTCGTGGACTCCAACGCGGCGAGCCTGCTGGAGTACCACCGGCGGCCGCACCGCAAGGCGGCGAACGGGCGTCCCGGGCAGGGCGGGCACCGGACGGGCGCGGACGGCGCGGACGTCGTGCTGCCCGTCCCGGACGGCACCGTCGTCAAGGAGGGCGACACGATCCTCGCGGACCTGGTCGGCGAGGGCACCCGGTTCGTCATCGCGCGCGGCGGCCAGGGCGGGCTCGGCAACGCGGCGCTCGCGACCGCCAAGCGCAAGGCGCCCGGGTTCGCGCTGCTCGGCGAGCCGGGCGAGGAGCGCGACGTGGTGCTGGAGCTGAAGAGCGTCGCGGACGTGGCGCTCGTCGGCTTCCCGAGCGCCGGGAAGTCGTCGCTGATCGCGGCGCTGTCGGCGGCCAAGCCGAAGATCGCCGACTACCCGTTCACCACGCTGATCCCGAACCTCGGGGTGGTGAGCGCGGGGGACACCGCGTTCACCGTCGCGGACGTCCCGGGCCTGATCGAGGGCGCCAGCGAGGGCCGCGGCCTCGGCCTGGAGTTCCTCCGCCACATCGAGCGGTCCTCGACGCTCGCGCACGTGCTGGACTGCGCGACGCCGGAGCCGGGCCGCGACCCGGTCAGCGACTTCGAGGTCATCGAGCGCGAGCTGCAGGCGTACGACCGCGTCCTCGGCGACCGGCCGCTGTCGGACCGGCCCCGCATCGTCGTGCTGAACAAGGTGGACGTGCCGGACGCCCGCGACCTCGCCGAGCTGGTCCGCCCCGAGTTCGAGGCGCGCGGGCTGAAGGTGTTCGAGGTGTCCGCGGCGTCCCACGAGGGGCTGCGGGAGCTGTCGTTCGCGATGGCGGCGATGGTCGAGGAGCACCGGGCGTCGCTGCCGCCGGCGGAGCCGACCCGGATCGTGATCCGGCCGGAGCCGGTCGGCGGGGACGTCGACTTCGAGGTGAAGGACCTCGGCGACAACACCTACCTGATCACCGGGGCGAAGCCGGTGCGGTGGCTGCGGCAGACCGACTTCGCCAACGAGGAGGCCGTCGGCTACCTCGCGGACCGCCTGGCGCGGCTCGGCGTGGAGCAGGCGCTGGCCGACGCGGGCGCGAGCGCCGGCGCGACCGTGCTGATCGGCACTGCGGACGACTCGATCGTGTTCGACTGGGAGCCGGAGATCGTCGCCGGCGAGGTCGCGGCGGGCCCGCGCGGCACCGACCGCCGCCTGGACGGCCACCGCTAGGTTCCCACCCCCCGGAGGAGAGAGGCCCGATGAGCGAGCGCGAGGCGATCGCGAAGGCGCGCCGGATCGTGGTGAAGGCGGGTTCGTCGTCGCTCACCACCCCGCAGGGCACGATCGACGCGAACCGCATCGACGCGCTGGTGGACGTGCTCGCCGCGCGCCGCGCCGACGGCGCCGAGATCGTGTTCGTGTCGTCCGGCGCGATCGCGGCGGGCCTCGGCCCGCTCGGGCTGACCCGGCGGCCGCGCGACCTCGCGACGCAGCAGGCGGCGGCGAGCGTCGGGCAGGGCCTGCTGTTCGCCCGCTACACCTCCTCGTTCGCCCGGTACGGGGTGACGGTCGGGCAGGTGCTGCTGACCGCGGACGACATGATCCGCCGGTCGCACCACCGCAACGCGCAGCGCACCCTGGAGCAGCTGATCACGCTCGGGATCCTGCCGATCGTGAACGAGAACGACACCGTCGCGACCGACGAGATCCGGTTCGGCGACAACGACCGGCTCGCCGCGCTGGTCGCGCATCTGACCCGCGCGGACGCGGTCGTCCTGCTGTCGGACGTCGACGCGCTCTACACCGGCGATCCGCGGCGCCCCGGCGTCCGCCCCATCGCCGACGTGCGCGGCCCGGCGGACCTCGCGGAGGTCGAGCTCGGCGGGTCCGGGCGGGTCGGCACCGGCGGGATGGTCACCAAGGTCGAGGCGGCGCGGATCGCGGGCGTCCCGGTCGTGCTGACGAACGCGGCGTCCGCCGCGCACGCGCTGGCCGGCGACGAGGTCGGCACGCTGTTCCACCCGGCGGACGCCCGCCGGATGTCCACGCGCGACCTGTGGCTCGCGCACGCGACCACCGGCCAGGGCCGGGTCACGCTGGACGCGGGCGCCGTGGACGCGGTGGTGCGGCGCCGCAAGTCGCTGCTGCCCGCCGGGGTGACGGGCGTCGAGGGCGACTTCGCCGCGGGCGACCCCGTCGACCTGTGCGACCCGGAGGGGCGGGTCGTGGCGCGCGGGCTGGTGCACTACGACGCGTCCGAGATCCCCGAGCTGATGGGCCGCTCGACCCGCTGGCTGGCGCGCGAGCTGGGCGCCGAGTACGAGCGCGAGATCATCCACCGCGACCACTTGGTGGTCCTGACACGGCAGTGAGGAGTTCGCGATGAGCGAGCGCGAGCAGTTCCTGATGGTGGCGCGGCGCGCCCGGGAGGCGGCGGCGGGGCTGGCGCCGCTGCCGCGTGCGGCGAAGGACGCGGCGCTGCGCGCGATCGCGGACGCGCTGGTCGCGGCGGCCCCCGAGATCGTCAAGGCGAACGTGTCGGACGTCGCGCGGGCCCGCGAGAGCGGCACGTCCGAGTACATGATCGACCGGTTGAGCCTGGACGAGGGCCGCATCGCCGGGATCGCCGACGCGGTGCGCGAGGTCGCGGCGCTGCCCGACCCGGTGGGGGAGTCGGTGCGCGGGAGCGTGCTGCCGAACGGGCTGGAGCTGCGGCAGGTCCGGGTGCCGCTCGGCGTCGTCGGGATCATCTACGAGGGCCGACCCAACGTGACCGTGGACGCCGCCGCGCTCTGCCTGAAGAGCGGGAACGTGGCGATGCTGCGCGGCTCGTCGTCGGCGCACGACTCCAACACCGTGCTGGTCCAGGTGATGCAGGCGGCGCTGGCGGGGACGGAGGTGCCGGGGGACGCGGTGCAGCTCGTCCCGGGCACGTCCCGCGAGTCGGTGAAGCACCTGATGCGGGCGCGCGGGCTGGTGGATGTACTGATCCCGCGCGGCGGCGCCTCGCTGATCAACTCGGTGGTGGAGGAGTCGACCGTCCCCGTCATCGAGACGGGCGTCGGGAACTGCGCCGTGTACGTGGACGCGGCCGCCGACGTGGACATGGCGGTCGACATCCTGCTGAACGCCAAGACGCAGCGTCCGTCGGTGTGCAACGCCGCGGAGACGTTCCTGGTGCACGCTGACATCGCCGACGCGTTCGTCCCGCGCGCGCTTGAAGCGCTGAAGCAGGCCGGGGTCACGGTCCACGGCGACGAGCGGATCCGCTCGTACGGCGACGGAGTGGTGGAGGCGACCGAGGACGACTGGTATGCCGAGTACCTGTCGCTGGACATCGCGGGCCGCGTCGTCGACTCGCTGGAGGACGCCGTCGCGCACATCCGCACGTACGGGTCGGGCCACACCGAGGCGATCGTGACGACGTCGCAGCCGGCCGCGAAGCGGTTCGTCGCGCTGGTCGACTCGGCCGCGGTGATGGTGAACGCCTCGACGCGGTTCACCGACGGCGAGGAGTTCGGGTTCGGCGCGGAGATCGGCATCTCGACGCAGAAGCTGCACGCGCGCGGGCCGATGGGGCTGCCGGAGCTGACGTCCACCAAGTACGTCGTCACGGGCGAGGGGCACCTGCGCGGCTGAGCCGCGGGTCCGCCGGGGCCGCCGGGCGCCCGAACCGGTGGCTCCGGCGGAATTGTGACACTGTGACCCTTGATGTCACGTTGCTTGGCATGGTCTGATGCGGCTGTGAATCCTGAGATCAGCCGTCGCCGCGTCCTGAAGGGCGCCGCGCTCGGCGCGGGGATCGCCACCACCGGACTCGCCGCGTTCCCCGCCCGCCCCGCCGCCGCGGCGGCGGCCCCGCTGCGCGGCCCCGCCGCCGGCACCACCCTCGACCGGACGTACCTGCTCGGGAAGGCGGGCGCCGGCGGCTACCGGCCCGTCACCGCCGGGCCGGGCGAACCGCACCTGCTCCGCCGCGACCTCGGCGGCACCGCCTCCCCGAAGCGGGCCGCGACCCGGCGCGGCGTCCTGGCGTTCGGGCAGCTCACCGACGTGCACATCATCGACGCGCAGTCCCCGGCGCGCGTCGAGTTCGCCGACCGGCTCAAGGACGCCGCCGGCATGCTGCCCGTCGAGGGCGCCTACCGGCCGCAGGAGATCCTCACCACCCAGGTCGCCGAGGCGATGGTCCGGGCGATCAACACGGTCGGCCGCGGCCCCGCCACCGGCCTCGGCCTGTCGTTCACCATCAACACCGGCGACGCCGCCGACAACGTCCAGTACAACGAGCTGCGCTGGATCATCGACCTGCTCGACGGCGGCCGGATCCGCCCCGACTCCGGCGACCCGGACCGCTACGAGGGCGTCATGGACCTCGCGTCCTACGACCGCGCTTTCTGGCACCCCGACGGCCCGCCGCCCGGCGCGCAGCCCGACATCCCCATGGCGAAGTACGGGTTCCCGCGCGTCAGGGGCCTGATCGACGCCGCGCGCCGCCCGTTCCAGGCGACCGGCCTGACCATGCCGTGGCTCGCCGCGTTCGGCAACCACGACGGCCTCGTCCAGGGCAACCTGCCCGTCAACCCGATCGTCTCCGGCCTCGCCACCGGCGGCATCAAGATCGGCGCCCCGGCGGACGACGCGCAGGCGGAGCGCCTCGCCCGCATGCTGGAGAAGGCCGACGCCGCCGAACTCGTCCGGCTCAGCCGCGAGCGCGGCGGCGCCGGCGGCCTGTTCCGCCAGGTCACCCCCGACCCGGACCGGCGGATGCTGTCGCGCGCCGAGGTCGTCGCCGAGCACTTCCGGACGACGGCATCGCTGCGCGGCCACGGCTTCACCCAGGCGAACCTCCGCGACGGCACCGCCTACTACGCCTTCGACCGCGGCATCGTCCGCGGGCTCGTCCTCGACACCGTCAACCCGAACGGCTACTCCGAGGGCTCGCTCGACAAGGCGCAGGTCGCATGGCTGGAAGCCCAGCTCAAGGCGGGCAGCAGCCGCTATCTCGCCGCCGACGGCTCCACCGTGCGCCACGCCGCGAAGGACCGGCTGTTCGTCCTGTTCAGCCACCATCCCATCGCCTCGCTGACGAACCCGCTCGGCGGCGGGCGCGTCCTCGGCGACGACGTGGAGGCGCTGCTGCTCCGCTACCCGAACGTCGTGCTGTGGGTGAACGGGCACACGCACCGCAACCAGGTCATCCCGCACGCCCGCCCGTCCGGCGGCGGGTTCTGGGAGGTCAACACCGCCGCGCACATCGACTTCCCGCAGCAGAGCCGCATCGTCGAGATCGCCGACAACCGCGACGGCACCCTGTCGGTCTTCGCGACGGTCCTGGACTCCGCCGGCCCCGCCTCCTACGGCGGGCGGCTCGCCGACCCCGTCCACCTGGCGTCGCTGTCGCGCGAGCTGGCGGGCAACGACTGGCAGGAGCGCGCCGAGCACCGCCGCGGCGAGACCGCCGACCGCAACGTCGAACTCCTCGTCCCCGCACCGTTCTGACGCACGGAAAAGGGCCGCCGTGTCCGTGTCACGGCGGCCCTGGCCTTCCTGCGGCCTGTATTTCCCGCGGCCTGACTACGTCAGGAGTCGTTCCTCTCGAGGGGGGACGACCCCCCGCGCCCCCCGGCCTGACTACGTCAGGAGTCGTTGCGGCGGTTGATCCGGTCGAACAGCCCGCCCGCCGCGCTCGCCGCCGCGTCCGCCATGTCGCGGACCTTGCCGACGAACGGGTCCGCGGTCCGCTCCCACGAGTCCCGGTAGGACTTCGCGGCGTTCTTGATCTCGTCGGTGACCTTGGCGCTGCCGTCGTCGTCGCGGCGCGGGTAGTCGCCCGCGAGGATCCGCTCGTACTCGCCGCTGCGCGCCCACCGGTCGATCTCCGCGAACCGGATGACGGCGAACGGGTGCGACTGCCCGAGCAGGTTCAGGAACTTCAGCAGCCCGTCCCGCACGTCGCCGGCCGCGTCGTACTCGCGGGCCTGCTGCAGGAACGCCTCGCTGCTCATCTCGTGCAGCCGCGTCCCGCCGGCCAGCTTCATGTTGACCCGCTTCGCCGCGTCCAGGTCCTGGCCGGCCAGCAGCCCGGCCCGGTCCGACGACAGCTCCGCCTTCCGGAACCACTCGCGCAGCCCGATGATGATCGCCGCGATGCCGATGTTGCCGAGCGGCAGCCACGCCAGCCGCGACCCGAGCTGCAGCAGGATCTGCATCATCGTCTGGTACACCGCGTGCCCGGACAGGATGTGCCCCACCTCGTGCCCGATGACGAACCGCAGCTCCTCGTCGTCGAGCAGGTCGAGCAGCCCGGTGTTCACCACGATGAACGGGTGGTCGGACCCCAGCGCCATCGCGTTCGGCGTCGGGTCCTGCCGGACGTAGACCTCCGGCACCTCGGGCATGTCGAGGATGTAGCAGGCGTCGCGCACCATGTCGTTCAGGTGGTGGAACTGGTCGTCCCCGACGCGGACCGTCCCGCCGAGGAACATCAGCCGCAGCGACCGCTCGTTGACCAGCCCCGACAGCTTGCGCAGGACGACGTCGAACCCGGACAGCGAGCGCAGCGCGACGAGCGCCGAACGGTCCGCCGGGTGTTCGTAGGCCCGGGAACTGATCCCGGGAAAGCGCGTCCGTGCCCGATCCGGTGTGTTCTCCGTCATGTCTGGCATGGTAGTTCCGACGAACCACTTCGGCGGAGGGTTCCCCGGTGCGGAGCCCGCGTCCGGCTGTGGCCTGCCCGGGAGGCGCGATGTTCGATCCCAGAGCCGAGGCGATGTCGATTGACGAGCGGTCCGCGCTGCAGCGGCACCGGCTCTGGGGGCTGGTCGACCGGCTCGTCGCGGCCGGCGGCGTGCAGGGCGACCGGCTCAAGGAGGCCGGCGTCGCGGGCGGCGCCGACGTGACGCTCGCCGACCTGAGCGGCCTCCCGTTCACCACCAAGCAGGACCTCTGGGACGGCTACCCGTTCGGGATGCTCAGCGTGCCGCGCGACCAGGTCGCCGCCGTGCACGGGTCCAGCGGGACGCGCGGGCGGCCGACGCTCGTCGCCTACACCAAGGCCGACCTCGACCTCTGGGCGGCGATGTGCGCGCGGTCGCTGGCGTGCGCCGGCGCGGAGCCGGGCAGCATCGTGCACAACGCCTACGGGTACGGGCTGTTCACCGGCGGCATCGGCATCCACCAGGGCGCCGTCGCGCTCGGCGCGACCGTCGTGCCGATGTCGGGCGGCATGACCGACCGGCAGGTCCGCATGCTCGCCGACCTGCGCCCCGATATCCTGACCTGCACTCCCGCGTACGCGCTGCGGCTCGGTGAGGCCGTCGCCGAGGCCGGCGTCGAGCTGCCGGCGCTGAAGGCCGGCCTGTTCGGCGCCGAACCGTGGTCCGAGGAGCTGCGCGCGGCGATCGAGGCCGTCCTGCCGATCAAGGCGATGGACGTCTACGGGCTCTCCGAGGTCATCGGGCCCGGCGTCGCCGCCGAGTGCCTCCAGCAGGACGGCCTGCACGTCAACGAGGACCACTTCATCGTCGAGGCCGTCGATCCGTCCACCGGCGAGCCCGTCGAGGACGGCGCGCCCGGCGAGCTCGTCTTCACCACGCCGACGAAGCAGGCGCTGCCGCTGCTGCGCTACCGCACCGGCGACATCGCCTCGCTGACCCGCGGGGAGTGCCCCTGCGGCCGGACCCTCGTCCGGATGAGCAAGGTCATCGGGCGCGCCGACGACATGATCGTGGTCCGCGGGGTCAACGTGTACCCGAGCGAGGTCGAGCGGGTGCTGCTCGGCTCCGGGCTGGTCGGCCCCCACTACCAGATCGTCGTGGACCGGCGCAGTCCCGCCGTCCGGCTGCTCGTGGCCTGCGAGGCGATCTCCGGCGACCCGCGCGAACCCCTCGTCCACGCGCTGCACGAGGCGCTCGGCCTCACCGCCGAGGTCGTCGCCCTTCCCGGCGGGACGGTCCCGCGGGTGGAGGTCGGCAAGGCCGTCCGCGTCGTGTCCTGGGACGGCGGCCGGCCGCCCCTGCCCGGGCTGAGCTGAGCTTCGGCCGGGGCGGACGTTCCGGGCCCCGCCCCGGCTGGCTATTCTCGTCGCCATGACGCAAAAGCGGCGGTTGGGGATCATGGGCGGCACGTTCGACCCGATCCACCACGGGCACCTCGTCGCCGCCAGCGAGGTCGCCCACTTCTACTCGCTCGACGAGGTCGTGTTCGTCCCCACCGGCCTGTCCTCCCACAAGGAGGGCCGCAAGGTCGCCGCCGCCGAGGACCGCTACCTCATGGCCGTCATCGCCACCGCGTCCAACCCGGCGTTCTCGGTCAGCCGCGTCGACATCGACCGGCCCGGACCCACCTACACCGTCGACACCCTCCGCGACATGCGGCAGATCCACGGCCCCGACGCCGAGCTGTTCTTCATCACCGGCGCCGACGCCCTGGAGAAGATGCTCACCTGGCACGACACCGACGAGCTGTTCGAGCTCGCGCACTTCGTCGGCGTCACCCGGCCCGGGCACCGCCTCGCCGACCCGGGGCTGCCCGACGGCAGAGTCTCGCTCATGGAGGTTCCGGCGCTGTCGATCTCCTCCACCGAGTGCCGCGAGCGCGTCCACTCCGGCGAGCCGATCTGGTACCTCGTGCCCGACGGCATCGTCCAGTACATCAACAAGCGCGACCTCTACCGCGCCGACGCCGCCTAGATCGTCCCGGACCGTCCTGACCTGGACCTTCGCCCGGACGATCAGGGTGCCGCGCCGCATACCCTGGAATGGGGACTGGACGCCCGTACCAGCCCGAACACCAACGAACAGGGACGCCGGCCGCCACCCATGAGAAGGTGTTAGCCGAGACGACCCCTACAGGGAGGATCGCGAGCGCATCGTGACCGCATCCGACAGGGCGGCACAGCTGGTCCGGATCGCCGCGGAGGCGGCGGGCGACAAGCTGGCCGACGACATTCTTGCCTACGACGTGAGCGAGCAGCTGGTCATCACCGACGCCTTCGTGCTCTGCTCGGCGCCCAACGACCGCCAGGTCCGCGCCATCGTCGACGAGGTCGAAAAGCGCCTCCGCGAGGAGGCCGACGCCAAGCCCGTCCGGCGCGAGGGCGAGCGCGAGGGCCGCTGGGTCCTCCTCGACTACTCCGACGTCATCGTGCACATCCAGCACGAGGAGGACCGGCTCTTCTACGCCCTCGAACGGCTCTGGAAGGACTGCCCCCTCATCGCGCTGCCCGACAGCGTCAACGCCCACATGGAGCAGCGTGCCCGCGCCGTCGGGAGCGCGAGTGAGTGACGCCCGCCCGACCCGCGAGCCGGGCAAGCGCACCCTGCTGCTGTGGCGGCACGGGCAGACCGCCTGGAACGTCGAGCGCCGCTTCCAGGGCAAGACCGACATCCCCCTGGACGAGACGGGCGTGGCGCAGGCGCAGCGGGCCGCCCGGCTCCTCGCCGGGCTCCGCCCCACCGCCCTGCTCGCCTCACCGCTGCGCAGGGCCGCCGACACGGCCCAGGCGCTCGCCGACATCACCGGGCTCCCCGTCCAGTACGACAAGGACCTGATCGAGCGCGACGGCGGCGCCTGGGAGGGCCTCACCGCCCGCGAGATCCGCGAACGCTACCCCGAGGAGCACGCCGCCTGGCAGCCGCCCGGCGGCGAGACCAGCGCGCAGGTCGCCAAGCGGGTCGGCGCCGCCCTCGAACGCGCCCTGGACGAGCTGCCGCCCACCGGCAGGCTCGTCGTGGCGTCCCACGGCGCCGCCCTGCGCCTCGGCATGTCCCACCTCCTGGGCCTCCCGGAGGAGACCTGGGAGCGCCTCGGCGGCCTGTCCAACTGCTGCTGGTCCGTCATCACCGAGATGCGGGACGGAGGGTGGCGCCTCGCCGAGCACAACGCGGGCACCCTCCCCGAACCCGTCCTCGGCGACGACCGGACCGACAACGGAGCCTGAGACCCAAACGATTCGAGACCCACCCCCGGTGTCCTATACACTGGCGGAGCGCTGCGGGATGAACGTCCACGCAGTCGCGCGGGGCTATGGCGCAGTTGGTAGCGCGCCTCCATGGCATGGAGGAGGTCTGGGGTTCGAATCCCCATAGCTCCACGAGTCGGGCCACCGTGTTCGGCGTCCTTCGGACGCCTTCCCGGTGGCCCGCTGTGTTTTTCGGGGGGGCGACCCCCCGAGCCCCCCGATGTGGGGGCTTCGCCCCCACGCCCCTCACGTCCCGACCCCCGATGTGGGGCTTCGCCCCTACGCGCCGGGTGGGCTCGGTAAAGATCAAACGGACATAGTGGGACGAATGTCCTGGGCGGTCCGGCCGGGATGGTTTCATTCGAGGTATGGGCAGACACCGCAGGGGAGCGAAGCGCGAGGTCACCGTGGCCGACCTCATCAACGAGCTGCGCCGGTTCGATCCGCGGCTGGAGGTCCGGCTGGCGATCGAACCGCGGATGCCGCAGGAGCACGCCGTCGGCATCGTGACGGAGGCCGACGGGATGGTGTGGATCGGCGAGGGCGGCCGCCGCGGATACGCCCCCGACGAGGTCGGCGACCGGCTCGGATGGACCTGACATGCCGGAGTGCGGACCCTTCGCGGTGATCTACCCACGTTGGGCGGGATGCGGGCGCCGTGGGGGCTTCTCTTGGAATTGAGGTGCTGCGCCGGTACCCCGGCGATGCCCGCGGCCCGCTGAGCGCAAAGCCTTGGCCATGGCGGCGGCTACCTTTCGCCGGGCCGCGCTTCGCCGACTCGATCACGCGGGAACACGTCGCGTAGTGGCGATGTGATCGAGATGAGGGTTGTACCTATGCGAAGCCGGATCTCCGGAAGAGGGCTGCTGCCCGCCGTGCTGGCGGCGGCCTCGGTCGTGGCCGTCGCGGCCCCCGCGTCGGCGCAGGAGGCGCCGCCGCCCGGCCCTGCGACCACCACGACGACCACCTCGACGCCCGCCGACAACGGCGACTGCGCCCGCGCCGTCCGCGTCCTGTCGGAGCTGAAGCTGCTCCCGAACACCCCGGACCTGGGCAAGATCCTGTGCTCGGCGAACACCGCCGGCAAGGCCAAGGAGCCCGCGGCGGGCACCGCTCAGGCGCCCGCGACCGGCAACGCGAAGCGGCCGCCCGCCGACAACGCGGCCCGGCCCGCCGCCGAGACCCCGCGGAACACCCAGGAGTACAACCTCCTCGGCCTGCCGGTCGAGTGGCCGAAAAGCCTCACCGTGCACGTCCCGACGGTCAACGACCGCTGGTCCGTGTTCAAGTCGGCCAAGCAGTGACCCCACCGCGGGGGGCGGGGGGGGTGGGCCGGGGGGGGTGGGGGTAGCG
>NZ_JBEPCJ010000123.1:0-10107 GCF_040299565.1 Spirillospora sp. NPDC000708 | reverse complement strand
TCTGGACCGTCTACAACTGGCCCAACCCGTGCCCCCCCCGCGGGCCACGGAGGACGTCCTCCGTGGCCCGCGGCGTCCGAAGTGCTCCCAACGTGCACTAAGCTTTTCCCCGAAGCACGGGGCTATGGCGCAGTTGGTAGCGCGCCTCCATGGCATGGAGGAGGTCTGGGGTTCGAATCCCCATAGCTCCACGCGAAGCAAGGAGCGGGTCCGCCCGCTCCTTTTTTCATGCCTACGCCGTGTAGCGGAGGACGGCGCCGACGTGCAGGTTCGCGTTCGGGCCGTCGGCCGGGAGGACGACCAGGTCGCCGTCCGTGGCGGTGAGCGCCCGGACGAGGGCGGCGTCGGCGCGCTCCGGCGTGGGGTCGTCGACGCCGAACTCGGTGCGGAGCTCGTCGGGGTCGGCGGCCACCTGGGCCGGATCGGGGCCGATCCACAGGCGGGCCGGGGACTCCGGGTCGTCGTCCAGGATGAGCGTCTCCACCTGGCCTTGCCGGACGGCCTGGACGGTCGCCGGGAGGCCCGCGACGGCGCGCTGCCCGTTGGCGAGCTCGCGGTCGAAGCGCTCCGCGACGGCCATGACGCGTTCGGTCGTCTTCAGCTTGAGGACGCGGTCCAGCTCCGCCCGGAGGTCGGGGTGCCCGGCGCCGGCGTTCTTGTCGACCTCGACCGTGCGCTCCAGGACGGGTTCGGAGATCTCGTCCAGGACGGCGGTGCGAGCGCGGGTGTCGCCGGCGATGAGCACGGCCTCGGCGCCGCAGCGCTCCGCGACCCGGTCGATCTTGTGGGCGACCTTCTTGGCGTTGGCCTTCCAGACGTTCTCCGACGAGCGCTGGAAGCGCGACTGGTTCCAGTCCCCGGCCTTTACCTTGCGGATCGGGTAGTCCTCGTCCCCTTGGACCTCGATGTGCTCGCGGCGGCCGTCGGCGTGGACGCAGTCGATGGTGCCGCCGCGGCGGTCCACGATGGCGGTCAGGTGCGGGAACTGGTCACCGCGGTCGGCGAGGTAGGGCACGACGTGGGGCAGCGGGGCGACGCACGCGTGCGTGGACCGCGGCGGGCCGGGGAGCCGGTCGGTGTGCAGCACCTCGCCGTCGGCGGCGAAGACCACCAGGCCCTCGGAACGGCGCTCCGCCATCTCCTCGTCGATGGTCCGCTCGACGGCGCGGAGCGTGGCCTTGGGGGCGTGCTGGGCCTCCAGTTCCGCGCGCAGCGCCCGCCACCGCAGCTCGGCGGCCTTGGACGCGTCCTCGGTCGTCCGGGTGAGGTCGGCGTACACCGACACGTAGGGACCCGGGTGCTGGTACAGCGTCTTGAGGAATGACAGCTCCATAGGGTCGCCGTACCCGATTCCGCTGGGGCAAACGTCAAGAATGTGGCGATTGTGGAGTCGGCCGTCGCCGGCGGGGTCAGTCCTCGGCGGACTGCTGGAGCCGCGCGTAGGCCAGCTGGAGCCAGTCGGAGCCCGCCACGGCGGTCATCGTGGCCCCGGCGAGCCGGGTGGCGTCCGGGGCGAAGATCAGCCCGGCCGCGTAGGCCGTCGCGACCCACTGCCCGGTGCAGAACGGGCAGGTGATCAGCTCCCCGACGGCGTGCCGGACGCCGTGGCCGCGGGCCTCCTCGGCGAGCTCGGCGGGGCCGGACGTCCCGGAGTAGCGGGTGAACGGCGCGCGCAGCGGGCTCGTCACCGGGTCCTTGGCGATCAGCCGGGACAGCTTGTGCGTGGTGATCGTCATCAGCGCGAGGTCGCCGAGGCCGACGCCGGGGGTCCGGCCGCGCCGCCGCCACGCCAGCAGCGCCATCGCGGCGGTGGTCACGCCGTAGACGGCGAGCGTGCCGAGGTAGGAGCCGAGCGGCCGGTCGGCCTCCCCGGCGTACTTCTCCTTCTGCTTGCGCGCCGTGTCGACGACGGTGCTCATGCCTGTTCCTCTCCGGGCGGGGCTATCACGCAGAACTCGTTGCCCTCGGGGTCGGCGCAGACCGTGGTCGGCCACCCGTCGTCGACGAACGGCCCGCGCACGACGTTCGCGCCGAGCCCCTTCACGCGGGCGACCTCGGCGTCCATGTCGGCGACCCGCAGATCCGGATGCATGCGGTTCTTGGCGGCCTTCGGCTCGGGCACGCGCTGCAGCAGAAGCCGGGGGTTCTCGCCGCGGGGGTCGGTGAGGGCGACGTACGGGGGGTCGTAGCCGCCGCGCTCGTAGCCGAGCGCGGCGGCCCAGAAGTCGGCGAGCGCGTCGGGGTCCGCGCAGTCCAGTACGAAGACCAGTTCCATCAGTGGTCGCGCAGCGCCTTGATGAGTTGGGACTTGCTCATCGACGAGCGGCCCTCGATGCCGATCTCGCGGGCGCGCTTCATGAGGTCGTCCTTCGTCCAGTCGTCGTACGAGGGGCTCTCGCCGCCCTTGCGGCCGACCTTCTTGCTGCCCTGGCCCGCGGACGCGTTGGCGATCCGCGCGGCCTTCTCCTTGCTCTCGCCCTTGTCACGGAGCTTCTGGTACTTCTTCTCGTCCTTGATCTGTGCTCTGGGCATACAAGGTGACTACCCGGTGCACACCGTCCACACATGGACGGCGGGTGGGATGGGTCTCCTTATCGGGGACAATGGCACCCGGAAAGGGGACATGTGCGCATCGGCATCCTGGGCCCGCTGTTCGTGCGGGACGAGGCCGCGCGACCCGTCGAGGTCAGCGGCCCGCGGCTGCGCGCGCTGCTGATCCGGCTGGCGGCCGAGGCGGGACGGCCCGTGTCCGCCGACCGGCTGCTCGACGACCTGTGGGACGGCGCGCCGCCCGCCGGCGGCGGCAACGCGCTCCAGGCGCTGGTGTCGCGGCTGCGGGGCGTCGCGGGACGCGACCTGGTCGAGCACGGCCCCGGCGGCTACCGGCTCGGGATCGACCCCGGCGAGGTCGACGCGGTCGCGTTCGAGCGCGCCGTCGCCGCCGCGCGGAAGGAGAGCGACCCCGACCGCCGCGCGGACGGCCTGCGCCGCGCGCTGGACCTGTGGCGCGGTCCCGCGCTGGCGGACGCCGCCGACGCCGACCACGCCCTCGCGGCGATCGGCCGGCTGGACGAGCTGCGCCTCGCCGCCGTCGAGGACTGGGTGGACGCGGAGGTCGCCGCAGGACGGCCCGTCCCGCCCGTCGCGGACCTGGAACCGCTGGCCGCCGCGCACCCGCTCCGCGAGCGGCTCCGCGGCCAGCTCATGCGCGCGCTGTACACGGCGGGGCGGCAGGCCGACGCCCTGGAGGTCTACGAGGAGACGCGGCGCGCGCTCGCCGACCGGCTCGGTGTGGACCCGTCCCCGGAACTCGCCGCCGTCCACCTGTCGATCCTGCGCCGCGAACCGGCCGCGGCGGGACCGCCCGCACCCACGGCACCGCCCCCGCCCCCTCTGCCTCCACCGGCGCCGGGACCCGCGCGGACGAACCTCCCGGCGCAGCTCACCAGCTTCGTCGGGCGCGAGGAGGAGTCGCGGCGGGTCGGCAAGCTGCTGCGCGAGACCCGGCTCGTCACCCTGACCGGGCCGGGCGGCGCGGGCAAGACGCGGCTGGCGGGGGAGACCGCCGCCGCGTTCCTGGACGACATGCCGGACGGCGTGTGGTTCGTCGCGCTCGCCCCGGTCAGCGACCCCGGCGACCTCCTGCAGACCGTGCTCGTCGCGCTCGGCGTGCCCGAGACCGTCCGCAAGGGCGAGACCCGGACCGTCCCGCGCCCCCTCGAACGGCTCACCGACTTCCTCACCGGCAAGCGGATGCTCGTCGTCTTCGACAACTGCGAGCACCTCGTCGACGCGGTCGCGGAACTCGCCGGCCACATGCTCGCCCACGCCCCGGCCGTCCGGATCCTCGCGACGAGCCGCGAGCCGCTCGGCATCACCGGCGAGTCGCTGTGCCCCGTCCCGTCGCTGCCGCTGCCGCCCGAGGAGAGCGAGCCCGAACCGGCGGAGGCGCTCGGGTACGCGGCGATCCGGCTGTTCGCCGACCGGGCCGCGGCGGTGCGGCCCGGCTTCGCGGTCGACGCCGAGACCGTCGGCGACATCGTGGTGATCTGCCGCGCCCTCGACGGCATCCCGCTCGCCATCGAGCTGGCCGCCGCCCGGCTCCGCGCGCTCACCCCCGGGCAGGTCGCCGACCGGCTCGGCGACCGGTTCCGGCTCCTCACCGCCGGCAGCCGCACCGCCCTGCCCCGGCACCGGACGCTGCGCGCCGTCGTCGACTGGAGCTGGGACCTGCTCGACGGCGTGGAGCGCACCGTGCTGCGCCGGCTGTCGGTGTTCGCGGGCGGCGCGACGCCCGAGAGCGCGGTGCGGGTGTGCGGCCTGGACGCGCCCGACGCGCCCCACCCCGACGACGTCATCGACGTGATCGCCGCGCTGATCGACAAGTCGCTGGTGATGGCGGACGGCGACGCCGACGTCCGCTACCGGCTGCTGGAGACCGTCCGCGTGTACGCGGCGGAGAAGCTGGACGAGGCGGGCGAGACCGCCCGCGTCCGCTCCGAGCACGCCGCGTACTGCGTCGACCTCGCCGAGCGCGCCGAGCCCGAACTGCGCCGCGCGAACCAGCTCTACTGGACGGCGCGGCTGGCCGCCGAGCGCGACAACTGCAGCGCGGCGTTCCGGCACCTGACCGCCGTCCGCGACGTGCCGATGGCGCTGCGGCTCCTGGCGTCGCTGGTGTGGTTCTGGATGATGCGCGACATGGAGCTGGAGGCGGGGGGCTGGGCCCGGTCCGTCCGCGAGATCGCGGGCGACGCCCCGCCGCCGGGGATGGAGGAGCAGTTCGCGCTCTGCGTCATCTCCAGCGACCTGATCAGCGTGATGGCCTCCGCCGACGGGCCGACGAAGGACTCCCTGCACGCGGCGCTGGACCGGGTGATGCGGTTCGTCCCGGACTCCCCGCGCCATCCCGCCCTCGCCCTGGCCAGGCCGGCGGGCAGCATCTTCACCGGCGACATGGAGGACACCCGGCGGCGGCTGCGGACCGTCGAGGACCATCCCGACCCGTGGGTCCACGCCATGGTGAAGGTGATCCTCGGGTACATCTCGCTGAACTCCGGCGAGATCGGCCGCGCCGCCGGCGAGCTCGCCGAGTCCTGCGCCGCGTTCCGCGAGCTCGGCGACCGGTGGGGGCTGATCATGGCGCTCGGCGGACTGATGCAGGTCGCCGTCGGCCGGGGGGAGCTCGCCGAGGCGATCCGGTACGGCGAGGAGGCGCTCGACTACGCCCGCGAGGGCCTCAGCCCCGAGGCGAGCGCCGGGATGCTCACCGGCCTCGCCCGCGTGCGCGCGACGCTCGGCGACATGGAGCAGGCGCGCCGCGACCTGAAGACCGCGGCGGCGTCGATGGAGCGGGTCGGCGAGTTCGCGGACGCCGCGTCCGCGCTGCTCCTGCAGTGCGAGCTGGCGCTGTGGGAGGGCGACATGGAGACCGCCCGCGTCTACGCCGACCGCGCCTACAAGTGGGTCGAGCCGCGCCGGCACCGCCCCGACTTCGCCCGGGAGGTGCGCCTCACCTACTGCCGGCTCGGCTGCCTCGCCGAGGAGGAGGGCGACCTCGACGAGGCCGCCGCATGGCACACCCGCGCCTGGGACGACCTCGGCGACGACTGGATCAACGGGAACCCGCTGCTCGCGTCGCTGCTGGAGGGCGTCGCGGCGCTCGCGGCGGCGCGCGGCCACCACGTCCGGGCCGCGGAGCTGCTCGGCACCGCCCACGGCCTGCTCGGCTTCCACCACGAGGGCTCGCACGAGGTCCGCCGCGTCGAGCCCGCGGTGAAGCGCGAGATCGGTGCCGCCGCCTTCGAGGAGGCGTACGAGCGCGGCCGCGGCGTCACCCGCGACGCCCTCTTCGCGCAGGCCGCCGGGCTCATCGCGTCGGCCTGACCGGGGACGCTCGCCCGCCTGACCTGGGACGCCGCCAGCCTGACCAGGGACGCCCGCCGGGCGGTCCCGCTCCTTCCGCTGACCGGGACCGGACCGGCGCGGTGTGACCCACGCCGCATAGCGTCCCGCCCGTGCCGACACCGCTGACCCTAACCGAGGCCGCCGCGGCGCTGCGCGCCGGCGACGTGACGAGCGTCCGCCTCACCGAGGACGCCCTCGCCGCCGCCGACCGGCTCGACGGCGCCCTCGGCACCTACCTCGCCCGCTTCGATGAGTACGCGCTGGCCCGCGCCGAGCAGGCGGACCGGGAGCTCGCCGCCGGCACCGACCGGGGGCCGCTGCACGGCGTCCCGTTCGGCGTCAAGGACGTCATCGCGATGGCAGAGGGCCCCACCACCGCGCAGAGCACCGTCCTCGACCCGGGATGGGGCGCCGGACGCGACGCGTCCGTCGTCGCCCGGCTCAAGGCCGCCGGAGCGGTGATCACCGGGAAGCTCAGCACCATGGAGTTCGCGTGCGGGATGCCCGACCCGTCCGGGCCGTTCCCGGTCCCGCGCAACCCGTGGGACACCGCCGCCTGGCCCGGCGGCTCCAGCTCCGGCACCGCCGGCGGCGTCGCCGCCGGCCTGTTCTTCGCCGGGCTCGGCACCGACACCGCCGGCAGCATCCGCATCCCGGCCGGGTTCTGCGGCGTCACCGGGCTGATGCCCACGTTCGGCCGCGTGCCGAAGTCCGGCGTCGTCCCCCTCGGCTACAGCCTCGACCACGTCGGGCCGCTCGCCCGCAGCGCCCGCGACTGCGCCGCCGTCCTCGCCGCCATCGCCGGGCCCGACCCCGCCGACCCCGACTCGGCCGACGTCCCGTACACCGCGCCGGAGTTCGGCGGCGCCCTCGACGGCGTGCGCGTCGGTGTCGTCCGCGAGAACCACTTCCCCGACGACGCCGACCCCGCCCTGGCGCCCGCGTTCGACGAGGCGCTCCGCGTCCTCGCCGGACTCGGCGCGGCGCTCGTCGAGGTGACGCTGCCGTACTGGGCCGAGACGATCACCATGAACTACGTCACGATGGGCGCCGAGGCCCTCGCCTACCACCGCGCCGACCTCGCCGCCCGCTGGGACGACTACGCCCCGTCCACCCGCCTCGCGCTCGCCCGCGGCGCCCTCGCCACCGGCGCCGACTACGTCCAGGCGCAGCGCGTCCGCCGCGTCGCCCAGCAGGCGCTCGCCCGCCTCTTCGAGGACGTCGACCTCGTCGCCGCGCCGACGCTCGGCATCGGCGCCCCGCGCTACGACGACATCACCGACGCCGCCGGGACGATCAACGTGGACGCCGCGTCCCGGTTCTTCTTCACCCCGTACTGGGACTGCGTCGGCACCCCCGTCCTCGCCGCGCCGATGGGCGCGACCGCCGCCGGGATGCCGCTGTCCCTCCAGCTCGCCGGCCCCGCGTTCGGCGAGGCCGGCGTCCTGCGCGCCGCCGACGCCTACCAAAGCGTCACCGACTGGCACCTCCGCGTGCCCGCCCTCGCCGCCGCCCCAGGAGACGACCGATGACCGAGACCGTCACCACCGGACCCGGCGCCGCCGACCCGACCGCAGAGGTGGCCGCCATGCTGGCCCGCTGCGGCCTGCCCGCCGGACCGTACGAGCTGGCCTACCTCGCGGCCGAGTACCCCTACCTCAAGGCCGGCATCGACATGCTCTACGCGGTGGACGCGGCGAAGGACGCCGACCCGGCACTCCGCTTCCGGGCCGGCGTCCCCGGCGCGCGCTGATCTCGACGCCCCGCTCAGGTGCGGCGCGAGTACATCCGCATGGCCAGCGGGAACGTGACCACCACGATCCCCGCCGCCCACGCCAGCGTGTACCAGACGTGGTTGCCGACCGGCCCGCCCACGGTCAGCGCGCGCACCGAGTCCGCGAGGTGCGTGACCGGGTTCACCTTCGTCCACGCCTCCAGCCAGCCCGGCATCGTCGAGGTGTTCGGCACCAGGATGCTGCTGCCGAACGTCAGCGGCATCACCCAGATGAACGCCAAGCCCTGCACCGTCTCCGGGGACGGCGCCACCAGCCCGACCAGCACCGAGATCCAGCACACCGCCAGGTAGAACACGTACGCCAGCGCGAACGCGCCCAGCACCGACAGCGGGTCGGTGTGGAAGCGGAATCCCAGGATCGACCCGAAGCCCACCAGTACCACCATCACGGTCAGGAACCGCACCGTGTCCCCGAGCACCGACCCGATCAGCGGCGCCGACCGCGCGATCGGCAGGCTCCGGAACCGGTCGAACACCCCCTTGTGGATGTCCTCGTTCAGCGCCGTCCCCAGCCCCATCGTGGCGAACATCGCCATCTGCGCCACCAGCCCCGGGAGCAGCTGCTGCAGGTAGGCGTGGGTGTTGCCGGCGAGCGCCCCGCCGAACACGTACAGGAACAGCAGCAGGAACACGATCGGCATCAGCGTCGTGTCCAGCAGCTTCTCCGGCGAATGCTTCAACTGCGAGATGTTGCGCCACGCCAGCGTCAGCCCGTGCCGCAGCGTCCTGCTCGGGCTGATCCGCGCAGGCGGCTCGGACGAGACGGGCGCGTCGACGGTCATCGTGGTCATGCCAGGCTCCCCTCGGAGATCAGGTCGGCGGGCCGCTCCTCGGCGAGGTGCCCGGTGAGTGTGAGGAAGACCTCGTCGAGGCTCGGCAGCCGCAGCGACAGCTCCGCCGCCACGATGGACGCCTCGTCCAGCCGCCGGACCAGCGCGGGCAGCAGCTTCGGGTCCTGCACCGGCGCCGTGACCAGGCCCGTCGCCTCCTGCACCTCGGGCCGCTCGCCGGTCAGCTCCGCCACGATCGCGGTCAGCTGCGCGGTCCGGAACGTCTCGGTCGCGCGGACCGCGAGGGTCTGCCGGCCGATCCGCGACTTCAGGTCGTCCGACGTCCCCTCCGCGATCACCCGGCCGTGCTCGAACACCACGATCCGGTCGGCGAGCGCGTCGGCCTCGTCCAGCTGCTGCGTCGTCAGCAGCACGGTCGCGCCGTCGGCGACCACCTCGCGGACGGTGTCCCAGACCTCGTTGCGCGCACGCGGGTCCAGGCCCGTCGTCGGCTCGTCCAGGAAGATGACCTCCGGACGGTTGATCAGGCTCGCCGCCAGGTCCAGCCGCCGGCGCATGCCGCCCGAGTAGGTCTTCACGGCGCGGGTCCCCGCGTCGGTGAGCCGGAAACGGGCCAGCAGCTCGCGCGCCCGCGCCTTCGCGTCGGCCCGCCCGAAGTCGAGCAGCCGCGCGATCATCACCAGGTTCTCGGTGCCGGTCAGCTCCTCGTCCACGGACGCGTACTGCCCGGTCAGCCCGATCATCGCGCGCACCCGGACCGCGTCCTTGACCACGTCGTATCCGTTCACCGAGGCGTGGCCGGCGTCGGGCCTCAACAGCGTCGCGAGGATCCGCACGGCGGTCGTCTTGCCGGCTCCGTTGGGGCCCAGCACGCCGAGCACCGTCCCGCGCTTCGCCGCGACGTCCACCCCGTCCAGGGCGTGGGTATCCCCGAACCTCTTCCGCAGGCCCTCGGCCTGGATCACATAGTCCATCGGTCGGCCTCTCTCAGTCACTCGTGTTCGACATCACCGAGCGTCCAGGAGGGCCCTGATACGGCGCGTACATCGCGGCTCGGACGCTGACCTCCCGCTGACGCGTCACTGACGCCGACCGCCGCGAACCCGCGTGACCTGGGGGTTTCCGGCGTGCGGCCGAAGAGTGTCCGGCGGGTGGCCGCGCCGATTTGACGGACCGTGCGCGCCTGCCTAATGTTCTTCCTGCCCCAAGGGGATGCGGGACGCCGGCAGGCGGACGGCCTCAGGGGAAGCCACCCGGAAAAAACGGTTCGAAGCCCGCTTCGGATCGAGGTACTCTGGAGTGGACGGCCCGAGAGGGGATGCAGGACGCCGCAAGGTGGCCGGCCCCGGGGACTCTTCCGCAAGATCAGACACAGGCGATCTTCGTCGCCTGCGGTGGCACGCGGGAGGCGGGCCGGGCTTCCTGAAGATCGACTCGGATGAGCCGGTTGACAGGAGCGAAAGTTCCGGTAAATTAGAAGGGTTGCCCCGGAGCGGGGCCCGCGGGAGCGGGTCCGGCGCGGTGGGTGTCCGTTTCTTGAGAACTCAACAGCGTGTTAAAAGCCAGTGCCTTTATCGACCTGGCCGGTTCGGCCGGGTCGCCCCGTGCCATCTC
>NZ_JBEPCJ010000122.1:0-26007 GCF_040299565.1 Spirillospora sp. NPDC000708 | reverse complement strand
GACCTGGGGCGGCAAGGAGCCGGTCGAGGTCGGCGGCGAGCCCCGGACGTTCCTGGAGGACGGCGACACCGTCACGATCTCCGCCACCGCGCCGGCCGCCGACGGCGGCCGGCTCGGCCTCGGCGAGGTCCGTGGACGCATCATTCCCGCAGGGTGACACAGTCCCATCCCGGCGGCGGGCGCTGAACCGGAAACTGGCCGGGGGACGCACTGATCGAACCACGCGTCACGGCGTGTCGTCCGTCGTCCCAATGGCTGCCCGGGCAAATCGGGGGATGGCGCCGTCAGCCAGCGCCCGCCCGAGGTCGGGCCCCGGCTCATGCCCAGTCACTGGGAGGGTGACCTGGCCATGGGCAAGCTTCGCCTGACGGCATCAGCTCGACGGCCGCCCCCGCAGAATCCACGGCTAACGCGCGCTGAACGCGGTTCACCCGGCCCCTGCGCTCAGGCCGCTGCGACAGCCCCCTGAAACCGCCGGCAGGCGCTCAGGGGGTGGCGGCGTCGAGTTTCGCTGCCAGGACGTCGAAGAAGGGGGACTCGGCGTCCAACCCGTGTGGCGCGGCGGCGACGTCGGGGCCGGACGACGGTGCGGCGGTCTCCGTTCGGGACAGGGCGGTGAAGGCGCCGCGGAAGAAGACGAGCGGGTGGTCGTCGGTTGCCGCGTCCAGGCCGATGACGCGGGCCAGGACCAGTTCGTGGTCGCCGGCCTGCTGCATCGAGTGCGGGATGACGTCGAGCCAGGCCAGCGCGCCGTCCAGCACGGGGTGGCCACCGGGCGACATCGACCAGGAGACGGCCGAGAAGCGGTCGGCGCCCTTGCTGGCGAAAGTCCGGCAGGCGTCCTGCTGCGCGGCGCCGAGCAGCGTGATCGCGAAGCCGTCCGCGCGCCGCAGCCGCGGCCAGGTGGAGGACGTGGCCGCCGCGCAGAACGCGATCAGCGGCGGGTCGAGGGAGACCGAGGTGAAGGAGTTCACCGCCAGGCCCTCCGGCCTGCCGTCCACCATCGCGGCCACCACGACCACCCCGGTCGGGTAGCAGCCGAGCACCCTGCGGAACATCGCTGCATCCAGTTGTTCAGTCACGATCGTCATGGAATCGCATGGCACGGAATCCGTGAATCTACTGGTATCGCTCACCGAACCAGGGCTTCCCCGTCACCCAGTGTTTGGTTATCGTCGTTACGACCGTCACGCGAACGAAGGGAAGTCGGTGAGCGCGATCAGGTCACGGACGCTCGATGTGGACGGCGTGCGCACGCACGTGCTGGAGGCGGGCGAGGGGCGGCCTGTGGTGCTGCTGCACGGCGGGGCCTGGGGCGAGTGCGCCCGGACCGCCTGGCCGGCGGCACTCCCGGAACTGGCCGCGGCCGGGCACCGGGTGATCGCTCCCGACTGGCTCGGCTTCGGTGGCACCGCGAAGATCGTCGACTTCGGGGACCGCGCCGGGCGGATGCTCGCCCACCTGGCGCGGTCGCTGGAGGAGCTCGGCGTCGGCGAGGCCGACGTGGTGGGACTGTCGATGGGCGGCTCCCACCTGCTGCGCGACCAGACGTCCGAGGCTCCGCTGCTGAAGGTGCGCCGGATGGTGCTGGTCAGCGCGGGCGGTCCACCCGTCGGCGGGGCGGCGCGCGAGGCGCTGATGGCCTTCGACGGGACGGTCGAGTCCATGCGCGACCAGATACGGCTGGCCTTCGCCGACCCGGCATGGGCGCAGGACGAGGAGATGGTCGCCGCGCGCATGGAGGCGGCGCTGGCACCCGGCTCCTACGAGGCGTTCGCCTCGCTCGGCCTGCGCGCGCCCGGTGCCGCCCCGCCGCCGCTCGGCGACCCGTTCGACTACGCGCGGGTGCGGGTGCCGACGCTGGTGACGGCGGGGGACCGCGACCGGCTCAAGCCGGCCGGGTTCACCGAGGGCGTCGCGCGCGCCATCCCGGACGCGCGGCTGGAGATCTTCCCCGGTTGCGGCCACTGCCCGCAGCTGGAGGCGGCCACGGCCTGGAACACGGCGGTCCTGGCCTTTCTGGACAAGGAGACACTGTGAGCGACGTTCTGGAGGCCGCGGTGCGCTGGCACACCGAGCCCGGCCGCATCGAGGTGGACGGCGCGGAGATCGCCTACCGCCGGGACGGTTCGGGCGAGCCCGTGCTGTTCTTCCACGGCCACTGGCTCACCCGGTGCTGGAGCCCGCTGCACGCCGCGATCGCCGAACGCGCCGACCTGATCGCGCCCGAGGCCCCCGGCTTCGGTGACACGCCCTGCCCGTCCTGGGTGACCGGGCGGGACGACGTCGTCCTGCTGTACCGGAGCCTGCTGGACGCGCTCGGCCTGGACAGCGTGCACGTCGCCGGATACGGGCTCGGCGGGTGGCTCGCGGCCGATTTCGCGGTGTTCAACCCGCACCGGGTCCGGAGCGTGTCGCTGCTCGCGCCGTACGGGTTGCGCGTCCCGGGCCGGCCGATCGCGGACGTGTTCATCATGAACCCGGCCGACTACGACGACATGTACTTCAACGGCGACCCGGTCGAGGGCGTCGTGCCCGGGCCGGGGACGCCGGCGCAGGGCGGCGCCGAGGGGTTCGCAGCGCGGTACGGCGACATGGGGGCGGCGGCCCGGCTGATCTGGGACTTCCGCTACGACCTGAAGCTGGAGCACCGGCTGCCCCGGCTCGGCCTGCCCGCGCTGGTCGTCGCCGGTGAGGACGACCGGATCGTTCCGGCCGAGCACCCTGCCCGCTGGGCCGAGCTCCTCGGCACCGGTGTGAAGAACGTCCCCGGCGGCCACGCCTTCGCCATCCAGCGGCCGGAGGAGACGGCCGCGCTCATCACCACGTTCGTCTCGGGGGTCTCCCATGGCTAACCGCCTGCAGTTCCACGTGTTCCACCTGATGCCCTACCCGTTCATCCCGCCGGGCGAGGACCTGGAGTCGACGTGGGTGACGCTGCCGAACACCTACTTCGAGCCGCAGGTCGCGCACCGGCTCTACACCGACAACCTCGAGCAGCTCATCGCCTGCGAACGGCTCGGGTTCGACGGCATCATCGTCAACGAGCACCATCAGAACGCGTTCGGCACCATCAACGCCCCCAACGTGTGGGCCGCCTACCTCGCCGCCCGCACCAGCCGGATCCGGATCGGCGTGATCGGCAACGCGCTGCCGCTGCACCAGAACCCGCTGCGGGTCGCCGAGGAGATCGCGATGCTCGACATCGTGTCCGGCGGCCGGATCATCTCCGGGCACGTGCGCGGAATGGGCGCCGAGTACCACTCCTCGGGCATGAACCCGACGACGTCCAAGGCCCGGTTCTGGGAGGCGCACGACCTGATCGTCAAGGCGTGGACGGAGCCGGGGCCGTTCGCCTGGCAGGGCGAGCACTACGACATCGAGCACGTCAACCCGTGGCCGCGCCCGCTGCAGGACCCGCACCCGCCGGTGTGGATGCCCGGGACCGGCTCGACCGACACCATCGACGAGGTCGCCAAGCGGCGGTTCTCCTACATGCAGACCACCACCTCGAACTGGGTGACCAAGAAGTCGTTCGCGCTGTTCCGGGAGATCTGCCGCGACAAGTACGGCTACGAGCCCGACCCGGCGCAGCTCGGACGCGTCATCCCCACCTACGTCGCCGAGACCGACGAGCAGGCGCGCCGCGAGTTCATGCCGCACGCGATGTGGTTCTTCCGCACCGGCCTGAAGATCCCCATGCACCACCTCATGCCGCCCGGCTACAACACCGCCGAGTCGATCCTGCGGACGGTGAAGGGACGGCAGGCCGCCGGCGTTAAGGACTTCTGGGAGATGTCCTACGACGAGCTGATCGACCAGGGGTACATCGTCGTCGGCTCCCCGCAGACCGTCATCGAGAAGTACGAGCAGATGATCGAGGAGTACGGGCTCGGGATGGCGATCAGCGCGGGCGGTCCGCTCGGGTCGATGCCGCACTGGATGGTGATGAAGAACCTCCAGATCATGGCCGAGGAGGTCGTCCCGCACTTCCGCGAGCCCGACGGCAAGCCCGATCATCTGCGCGACGTGCGGCCGGCGCCGGAGACGAACGCGGAGATGGCGGCGCTGCACGGTGCGCCGAAGCTGTCCCCGGTCGTGCGGCTGGGCGACGGCCGTGACCTGCCGACGACGGTCGGGCACATCCCCGAGGTCGCCGCCGGCGCCGACACCAGCCCGCCCGCCGCACGTCCTGCGGGGCGGCGGTGAGCGCCGGCGCCGTCACCGACCGGTCGGCGGGGCCGTTGCTGGGCAGTCCGAACCGGCTGAAGTTGGCGGTGTTCTCGGCGAACATGGCGGGCGGCGCGAACCTCACCTTCGCGCCCGAGGCGCCCCGCGCCACCTGGCCGGAGAGCGTCGAGATCGCACGGGCCGCCGAGGCCGCCGGCTTCGAGGCGCTGATCCCGGTCGCGCGCTGGCGCGGCATGGCGGGCCCGGCGCGCCGCGACGCGCACCGCTCGTTCGAGTCGTTCAGCTGGGCGGCGGGGATCGCGGCGGTGACCGAGCGGATCCAGGTCTTCGCCACGTTCCACATCCCGGTCGTGCATCCGGTGAGCGCGGCCAAGCAGATCGCCACCGTCGACCACATCGCGGGCGGGCGGTTCGCGGTGAATGTGGTCGCCGGCTGGAACGAGGACGAGTTCCGCATGTTCGGGCTGGAGCAGCGCGAGCACGACGACCGGTACGCGGTCGCGGACGAGTGGATGAGCTTCCTCGGCCGGATCTGGGCGGCGGCGGAGGAGTTCGACTTCGACGGCCGCTTCTTCAAGGCCCGCAGCGTGTTGTCGGAGCCCAAGCCCGTGCAGCGGGGCCGCCCGGTCGTGATGAACGCCGGGTTCAGCCCGGCGGGCCGGGATTTCGCGGCCAAGCACGCCGACCTGACGTTCGCGATGGTCCCCGACGCGGCGGCCGCGGCCCGCATCGTCCCCGGCTTGAAAGCCGACGTTCAGGAGCGCCACGACCGCAAGCTGATGGTGTTCGCCGGCGCCCACATCGTCTGCGCGGCCACCGAGGACGCCGCGCGCCGCGAATACGAGCGCATGGTCGGCGAGGTCGGCGACCATGACGCCGCCGCCAACGCCATCCGGCTGCTCATCCCCAACTCGGGCAGCGCCGATTTCGATGCCGCCGGGATGGCCGCGTCCGCGATCGCCGGGTTCTTCGCGTTGCCGCTGGTCGGAACCCCCGACTCGGTGGTGGAGCAGATGAGTGAACTCGCCGGCGCGGGGCTCGACGGGCTGGCGTTGTCGTGGCTGGATTACCAGGCCGGGATCGATCAGTACGCCCGGGAACTGCGCCCCCGGCTCATCGAGGCCGGGCTGAGGGAGGGATGAGCAGGTGATCGCTCTGGTTCCGGCCGACGCGCGGATCGAGGCGATGGGGCCGCTGCCGGACGGCGTCGAGCTGGCGGTGTTCGGAGACTCAGTTCCCGAAGGCGCCGAGTTCTGTGTCCTGGACCCTCCGGCGCGTGACCGGTTCGCTGAAATCCTGCCCCGCCTGACTGCACTGAAGGTCGTGCAGACCCTCAGCGCCGGCGTCGACCGCGTCCCCAAGTTGCCGGACGGGGTGACGCTGTGCAACGCGAGCGGTGTGCACGACGGCCCCGTCGCCGAATGGATCGTCGCGGCGATCCTCGCGATGAACAAGGACCTGCCGCGCTATATGGAGCGGCAGAGCGCCGGGCAATGGGACACCTCCGGCAACACCGCGTTCTCCGGCGCCGAAGGAGCGCGGGACCTGTCGGAGCAGCACGTCCTCATCGTCGGCCACGGCTCGATCGGGCAGGCGCTGCAGTGGCGGCTGGCGCCGTTCGGTACGCGGGTCACCGGGATCGCACGCCATCGGCGTGACGGCGTCCACGGCCCGGAGGACCTTCCCGGCCTGCTGCCGGACGCCGACGTCGTCGTCCTGCTCGCGCCCGCGACCGACGAGACCAGAGGCATGGTGGACGCGGCGTTCCTCGCGCGGATGCGGCCGGGCGCGCTGCTGGTCAACGCCGCGCGCGGCACCCTCGTGCAGACTTCGGCGCTGCTGGAGGCGTTGCGCGAGGGCAGGGTCCGTGCCGCGCTCGACACCACCGACCCCGAGCCGCTCCCGCCCGGCCACCCGCTGTTCTCCGCACCGGGCGTGCTGGTGACGCCGCATGTCGCGGGGTCGTCCGCGCACTGGCGTGACCGCGCCTACCGGCTCGCCGGCGACCAGCTTCGCCGCTACGCGGCGGGGGAGCCGCTCGTCAACGTCCGCCGCCACGGTTACTGATCAGGAGCACGCATGCCGCATGAAGCAGAGACCAACCGGATCGGCGTCCTGCTGCCCAACGGGGTGCCGGGCTGCACCGGGGAGACCCTGCGCACCTGGATCCGGGAGATCGAGGACGGGCCGTTCTCCTCGCTCGGGGTCGCCGACCGTTACGTCTACGTCAACCACGAGATCATGATGACGATGGCGGCGGCCGCGGCGCTGACCAGCCGCGTGCGGCTGATGTCGGCTGCGTTCCTCGGCCCGCTGCGGCCGACGCCGCTGTTCGCCAAGCAGGTCGCCACGCTCGCCGCGCTGGCCCCGGGACGGCTCTCGCTCGGTGTCGCGATCGGCAACCGCGTCAACGACTACGCCGCCGCCGCGATCCCGTGGGAGCGGCGCGGCCAGATCATGGACGAGCAGCTGCGCGCCCTGGCCGAGATCCGCGACCTCAAGGGCGAAGACAACACCGTCGGGCCCGAGCTCGGCGAGATCGAGCTGCTGATCGGCGGCGCGTCCGACCCGGCGCTGCGCCGGCTGGTCGAGCACGGCGACGGCCTGGTCAGCGGTGGGCTCAAGCCGGAAGTCTTCGCGTTCGAGGCGTTCGCCGCCGTCAAGGCGTGGGAGGGGGCGGGCAGACCCGGCCGACCGCGCCTGGTGGCGAGCATGTGGTACGCCTCCAGCGAAAAGCCCGGCGACCTCGCCGAGGCCCGCCTGGACTCCTACCTGAAGAACGGCGGGCCGCCCGAGCACGTCATCTCCGGCATCGCCCGGGGCCGCGACGGCATCGAGGCCGCGTTCCGCGCCTACCGCGCGCAGGGCGCCGACGAGGTGCTGTTCTTCCCGCTGCTGGACGATCCCGCCGAGCTCGACTGGCTCGCCGGCGTTGTCGGCGACATGCCGCTCGTCGAGCGAGGCGAGCCGACCCCCGACTTCTCCCTCTTTCAGAGCGGTCCCAGCATGAAGGGACGGCACGCATGACGGCGGTCGAGCTTCCCGGCGCCGATCACCCCCTCCCGGACGCCGACCTGCGCGCCCGGCGGGAGGCGGTCGTCATCGAGCACCTCACCACCGAGATGGCCGGCGACCTGGACGCCTGCCTGGCGACGATGCCGGACGGCGCGCACTACCGGATCATGCCGCTGCGGCGCGCCCACGCGGGCGACGACCAGGTCAGGGAGCTGCTGACCGATCTCCTTGGCGCCTTCCCCGACCTGCAACTCATCCCGAGGCTCGTCCATCACACGGCCACGGCGGTCATCATCGAGGGCCGCACCCGCGGCACTCAGCACGCCGACTGGGCCGGCATCCCGTCCAAGGGACGGGTGATGGACATCGAGGGCGTCATCGTGTTCCGGTTCCGCGGCGACACGATGATCAACGAGACGGTCTACTACGACCACGCCGCCGTCGCCGAGCAGCTCGGCGCGGGGGAGTGAACGCGATGCGCGGGCTGCGGATCACCGAGTTCGGGCGCCCGCCGACCTTCGCCGGCGATCTCCCGGCCCCGGAGGCCAGCGAGGGGACCACGCTGGTGCGGGTCGCCGCGGCGGCGCTGGGCCATCTCGACCGCAGCGTCGCGTCCGGCACGTTCCCGCACCACCCGCCACTGCCTTACACCCCCTGCGGTGACGGTTCCGGCTGGGTCGAGGAGTCCGACCGGTTCCCGCACGGCGCGCTGGTGTGGCTGCGCGGCGGCGGGCTCGGCGTCGCCCGGGACGGCGTCGCCGCCGAATACGCCGCCGTGCCCGACGAGGCGGTGCACCTCGCGCCGGAAGGCGCCGACCCGATCCTGGCGTCCTGCTTCTTCTCCCCGACCACCTCGGCGTGGATCTCGGTGCACGACCTGGCCGCGGTGAAGGAGGGGCAGCGCGTCCTGGTGACCGGTGCCGCCGGGGCGGTCGGCTCGCTCGCCGTGCAGATCGCCGCCCAGGCCGGTGCGGAGGTCACCGCGCTGGTCTCCCGCGCGGAGCGGGCGGCCCTGGTCCCCGGCGATGTCCGGACGCTCGTCGGAGCGGTCGACACCGGACCCTACGACGTGCTGATCGAGACGGTCGGCGGCCCGGGCCTCACCGCCCGGCTCAACGCGGTGCGTCCCGGCGGCGTCGCCGTCATCGTCGGGTACACCGCGGGCGCCCGCGTCGAACTGGACCTGCCGTCCCGCTGCGCCCACGACGTGGACCTGCGGTTCCTCAACATGATCCGGCGGGCGCCGCAGGCGTTCGCCCTCGCCGACGAGCTGCTCGTCCGGCTGTCGGCGGGAGAGCTGACCCTGCGGACCGACCGGTACGCGCTCGCCGCCGCGCCCGTCGCCTGGGAAGCGCTCGGCGCAGGCCGCGCGGAAGGACGCGTGGTCCTGGAGGCGGCCGATGATCGATGACGTCTTCGTCTTCGACCTCGTCGTGCACCTGCACGACATGAGCGAGGCGAACCTGCTCGCCGGCGCGCCCTGGGCCAGGCACGTCAGGAACATGTCGCTTGGGCTGGGCGAGGCGCTGCGGCCCCTGCACGGCGACTCCGAAACCTTCGACCGCAGGCTGTCGGCCGAGACGATGGGACGGATGGTCTTCGGCGACCCGTCCGGCACCGAACCCACCGACATCGCGATGGCGCAGGTCGTCCCCGTCTTCGACTGGTACGACGACTGGTGGGCGCCCGTCGACCTCCAAGCCGAGTTCGCCCGCGCCTTCCCCGGCCGCGCCCTGTTCTGCGGCGGTGTCGACCCGGGGTTCCGCGGCGTGGAAGCGGCGCTGGAACACCTCGAATGGCAGGTCATCGACCGCGGCGCCGTGTCGCTGAAGTTCTACAACGGGCACGTCGACCGCGGCTGGCGGTGCGACGACGAGAAACTCGCCTACCCGCTCTACGAACGGGCCCGAGACCTCGGTATCGACGTCCTGCAGTTCCACAAGGGCAACCCGTTCGGCACCGAGAACCTTGAGCAGCTGCATCCCGGTGACCTGCAGCGCGCCGCCCGCGACTTCCCCGACCTGACCTTCGTCATCCACCACCTGGCGATGCCCTACTTCGACGAATGCGTCAACATCGCTGCCCGCTTCCCCAACATCCACCTCGCCCTGTCGGCGACCGTCAACTTCACGCCCGTCCGGCCCCGGCTGATCCAGCGGCAGGTCGGTGAGCTGCTCGCCACCGTCGGCGCCGACCGGCTGCTGTGGGGATCGGAGGCCGCGCTCGCCGGCCCGCCGCGCCCCTACCTGGAGGCGTTCATGGCCCTTCAGATCCCCGACGACCTGCGGGAGGGGTACGGCTACCCGCAGATCACCAAGGACGACAAACGCAAGATCCTGGGCCTGAACGCGGCCCGGCTCTTCGGTGTCGACGTCCCCGATTCCCGCTCCGGGACCGGCGATGAACGTCTCTGACGCGGTCCAGGCCCTCTCGCGCACGCTGCGGGGGCACGGCGGCGGACTCGAACTCGTCGCGGACGGGCCCGTGCCGACCGTCCGCTACACCGGGATGTGCGCCGGGTGCCCCGGCCGTCCCGCCTGCCACGAGGGCCTCGTCGCGCCCGTGCTGCTCGGTCTGCCGGGCGTGCGCGGCGTCGACGCCCCCGGCACCCGCGTCGACCCCGTCGCACACGCCAGACTCCAGCAGTTCACCGGAGGCGAGGGAGGGCCACGATGATCACCGCTGCCGCCACGCTCACCCCCATCGACACCACCGGGGGCGAACCCGCCTCGGGGGAGACCGACACCGTCCTGTCGAAGGTCCGCCTCATCTTGGAGGCGTTCCGCCCCGACGACGAGGGACTCTCGCTCGCCGAGCTGGTCCGCCGGACCGGGCTGCGCAAGGCGACCGTGTACCGGCTCAGCCAGGAGCTCGTCGCCTGGGGCGCGCTCGAGCGCGCCGGCGTCGGCTACCGGGTCGGGCTCCGGCTGTTCGAGCTCGGCCTGCTGGCGCCGCGCCAGCGGATCCTGCGCGACATCGCCCTGCCCTTCCTGGAGGAGCTCGCCCAGAGCACCCAGGAAACGGTGCACTGCGCCGTCCGCGACGGCGGCGACGTTCTCTACATCGAAAAGCTCGGCGGGCACCGCAGCGTCACCCGCCCGTCGCGCACCGGCGGCCGCATGCCGTTGCACTGCACGGCCACCGGCAAGGTCCTGATGGCCCATGCACCCTCCCGCGTTTTGGAGGACCTGCTCGCCCAGCCGCTGCGCCGCTTGACCGGCCACACCGTGATCGCACCGAGGCTCCTGAGAACGGAACTCGACCGCATCCGCAGCGCCGGCTACGCGGTGGAGAGTGAGGAGGCACGCGTCGGCTTCCTGTCGGTCGCCGCACCCGACCGCGCGGCGCGCGGACGGGTCGCCGGGGCCATCTCCGTCGCCGCACCCACGTCCCGGTCCCAGCTCAGCAGGCTCGTCCCCGCCGTCCTCACCACTGCCGGGCGTATCTCCGAGACCTTCATCGAATACGAACTGGACCAGGAGAGCAGGTGACCGCAGGCCAGGTCCGTCCACCGAACCTCCAGGCTCCACACGCGGCTCACGAGCCCGCACACTCCGGGCATCGGTCCCTCACCCGGAGGTCCCCATGGCAGACCGAACCGCCCTCACCCGCCGCAGACTGCTGCAGAGCGGAGCCGCGATCGCCCTCACCGGCGCCGCCGGCCTCGCCGTACGCGGGCTGACGGCGCCGTCCGCGCTGGCCGCCGACACCTTCCAGTCCCTCGAACCGTCTCCCGGGAGCGTCGACATCGGCGGCCGGACGGTTTCCACGTGGCGTTTCGCCGACGCGATCCCCGGCCCGGCGATCCGCGCGGACGCCGGCGGGTCCATCTGGGCTCGGCTGGTCAACGGCCTTCCCGACCCGACGACCGTGCACTGGCACGGCATCCGGATCGCCAACGCGATGGACGGCGCCCCCATCACCCAGACGCCCACCCCGTCCGGCGGCTCCTTCGACTACCGCTTCACCGCCCCCGACCCCGGCACGTACTTCTACCACTCGCACTACGGCATGCAGCTCGACCGCGGCGTCTACGGGCCGCTCATCGTCGACGACCCGAACGAGCCGCTGTCCTACGACGCCGAGTTCGTCGTCGTCCTGGACGACTGGATCGACGGCACCGGCACCACACCCGACGCCGTGCTGGCCAAACTGCACGCCGGAACGCTCAACACCCCGCCCATGTACAGCGACGCGCTCGGGGGGCAGGCCGGGAACGTGTCCTACCCGTACCACCTCGTCAACGGCAGGACCCCGGCGAGCCCGGTCACGTTCAACGCCTCGCCCGGGCAGCGCGTGCGGGTCCGGCTGATCAACGCCGGTGGCGACACCGCCTACCGGGTCGCGCTCGGCGGGCACCAGCTCACCGTGACCCACACCGACGGCTTCCCCGTCCAGCACGTCACCGTCGACACCCTGCTGATGGGCATGGGGGAGCGGTACGACGTGCTCGTCACGCTGGGCTCAGGGGTCTTCCCGCTCGTCGCGTCCGCCGAAGGCAAGAGCGCCCGCGCGTTCGCCCTCGTCCGGACGGCCCCGGGAACCGCGCCGCCCTCCTCGGTGACCGTCCCTGAACTGAACGGCAACCTGCTGGCGCTCTCGCAGCTGCACGCCGACCCGTCGGTGCACCTGCCGTCCCGGCCGATCGACCAGACCGTGCGGATGTACCTGGGCATGGGACCGCTCGGCATGACATGGTCGATCAGCACCTCACCGGGCGGCACCCCGACCGGATCGCTGCGCGTGCAGGTCGCTCAAGGGCAGCGGGTGCGGCTCGCGTTCACCAACGCCACCCAGATCTGGCATCCGGTCCACCTGCACGGCCACACCTACCAGGTCGGCGGCGCGGGCGCGGGGCCGCGCAAGGACACCGTCATCGTCCGGCCGAACGAGACGATCAACGTGGACCTCGACGCGGACAATCCCGGCGAGTGGATGCTGCACTGCCACAACCTGTACCACTCCGAACTCGGCATGATGGCGACGCTCGGGTACGGGCCCGCGCCGGCGGCGGCGGCTCAGCCGCACACCGCCCATCTCGGGCACTGAGGAAGGACGACGATGCTGCTGGTGACCGGTCCGTCGGGCAACGTCGGGAGCGAACTGGTCGATCTGCTGGTCGAGCAGGGCGCCGGCCGGCCGTGGCGGGTGGCGTCCCGCCATCCCGAAGCGCTCGCCGGGCGGGTGGCGGAGGCGGGCGGTGAGGCCGCGCGGCTGGACTTCTTCGACCGCGCCACCTGGCCGGCCGCCCTGGACGGTATCGACACGCTGTTCCTGCTCTTCCCGCTGCCGGGCAACAAGGCCGCGCGCAACGGCATCATTCCCTTTCTCGAAGCGGTGGAGCATGCAGGCTGCCGGCACGCGGTCTATGTGTCGGTGTTCGGTGCGGACCGGGCGAGGTTCATTCCGCATTACAAGGTCGAGCAGCGGCTGTTCTCCTCCGGAATGACGTGGACGGTGCTGCGGTGCAGTTTCTTCATGCAGAACCTGCACCGCAGTATCTCCACACACGGCGAGGACATCGTGGACCACCACGAATTGTTCATCCCGGCAGGCCGGGGCCGCACCACCTTCATCGACGCGCGGGATGCGGCGGCGGTGGCCGCCGCTGCACTGCTCGACCCGCCCGCGCACCACAACGCCGTCCACCACCTGACCGGGTCGCAGGCCCTGTCCATGGACGAGGTGGCCGCCGCACTGTCGGTGCGGCTCGGATACCCGGTGCACTACAGTCGTCCGAGCCTGCCGCGCTTCGCGACCAGGCTGCGGCGGCGCGGCGTCGGCTGGGACAGCATCGGCTTCATGAGCGCCGTCTACACCCTCACCCGCCTGGGGCGGAACCAGCCGATCACCGGCGATGTCGAACACCTGCTGGGCCGCCCGCCGCGCACTCTCGACGAATTCCTGGAATTCAGCATGTGGCGCTGGCGCGAGCGCGCCTGGACCTGACCGGTATCGGCCTGGTTCGCTGACCAGAACATCAGGCTCACGGTCGCAATGCGGTATATCGCACGATTGCGGCGCCGGAGTGCCGCCTCGTCGACGGGGCTTCGGATTCGGGGATGTCCTGCTCCGTTTTCGATATGAAGGATGGTGAGTTCGGCCGATGATCGCCGAATCCCCCACGCCACTGGTCTATCTCGGACTGCCGGCGGAAATGATGCCGGCCGCGGCGAAAGCCGCAGCGGCGGGCCCGACCGTCTACCGGACGGCCGGTGGTCTCGTCGCCGGCGCCCTGGCGCCCGAGCCCGCCGAGCCGCGGTGGCGCCGGGTCGCTCCGGCCTTCGACGCGCCCGCGGACACGGTGTCGGCCGAGGACGGCCTCGCCGCGGCCATCCGAATGGGACCGGTCATGGTCCCGCTCGACACGCACGCCGCCATCGCCTACGGCGTTCGCGCCGGCCTACTCGAACTCGTCCCCGAGGACGGGACCGGCCCGGTCCGGATCGCGCTGCGCGGTCCCGAGGCCCTCGGCATCCGCTGCACCATCGCACCCGATCAGGACGAAGACGAACCGGACGACGCGCAACGCGTGCTGTACGGCTGGTACCTGGGGATGCCGCTGGTCCACAAGGTCTCCGTTCCCGGCTACTACGGCGGCAAGGCGCCGGACGAGCCCGATCCGGCGCTGCCGGCGATGCGCTGCTACCTGACCGGGACGGTCGACGAGGCCGCGCCGTCCTCGCCGGTACGGGAGGTCCCGACCCCCGACGGCATGCGCACCCTGTGCTCGCACCAGAACACCACGGACAAGCACCCCGGCGCGCAGCCGCACAACAACTTCGGCTTCTTCGTCGTCCGCGGCCCGAAGGGCACCGAGGACAACGTGCGGGTCAGGCCGGCGCCGCCGAACTCGAATCCCGCCGAGCCGCTCGCGTATGAGATGCGGCTCAACGGGCGCTGGACGGGCCTGAACAGCCATCTCGTCATCGAGCACGGCGTCGCCACCGGACTCCTCGCCCTGGAGCCGTTGGAGTACGGCGGTCAGATGTGGACCTCGTTCCCCGGGCGGACGCAGCTCGCGATCGAGTGCGAGCCGACCGGGATCGTGGAGATCGACGCCGGCCGGCGGCTGACCCAGGGCACGCTCGACATCAAGAAGGCCGACATGGAGCTGATGGGCCACCGGCGCAACAGCCCGGTCGCGCCGGGCGCCCGAAGGATCGAGGTGTCCTGCGCCGGCCTGGAGTTCCTTCCGTCCCGCATCCACGTCCGCGCCGGTGAGGACGTGGCCATCGCCCTCACCGCCACCGACGTCATGCACAACCTGGAGATCGAGGAGCTCGGCTTCTACGTACAGGCGGACGCGGGGGAGACCGCGCTCGGCGGCCTGCGCGCCGACGAGCCCGGCACGTACCCGTTCCACTGCTCGCTGATGGCGCACCGCGCCGCAGGCATGACCGGGACCCTGGTGGTCGGGCCATGACCGCGCCCGCAACCGCCCCGGCCGCCCTGCCGTCGCGCGGGCAGACCCTCGTCGTCTTCGGCGGGCTGCTGCTGGCCCTGCTGATCGTCGGGCTCGACCAGACCACGGTCGCCGTCGCCGCACCGACCATGATGCAAAAGCTCGGCGGTCTCGGCGATCTGCCCTGGGTCTTCAGCGCCAACCTGCTCGCCGCGGCCGCGGCGGCACCACTGTTCGGCAAGCTCAGCGACCTGTTCGGACGCCGTGCCCTGTTCATCGCCGCGCTGGCGGTGTTCGTCGCGGGCTCGGCCGCCTGCGGGCTGGCGCACAACAGCGGGCAGCTCATCGCCTTCCGCGCCGTCCAGGGCGCCGGGTCCGGCGGCATCACCGCCATGGTGGTCGTAGTGATCGGCGCGATCGTCGGCCCCCGAACCCGCGCCGCCTACCAGGGCTACGTCGGCGCCGAGCTGGCCGTCGCGCAGGTCATCGGGCCGTGGCTCGGCGGCTACCTGACCGATCACGCCACCTGGCGCTGGATCTTCCTGCTAAACGTGCCGATCGGGCTCATCGCCCTCCTCGTCGCCTGGCTGACGCTGAAGGCGCCGCCGACCGGTGCCCGTCCGGTGATCGACTGGTTCGGCGCGGCGCTGCTGGTCGCCGGGATCGGCTGCCTGCTGCTGGCACTGTCCTGGGGTGGAACCAAGTACCACTGGTCATCGGGGCAGGTCATCGGCCTGCTGGTCGCCGCAGCCGTTCTGCTGGCCGCGTTCGCGTTCGCCGAGCGGCGCGCGGCCGAGCCGATCGTCCCGCTCGGCTTCTTCCGCAACCGGGTGACCGCCGTCGCGCTGCTGCTGATGATCCTGGTCGGAATGAGCATCTTCAGCCTGACCTTCTACATGCCGGCGATGCTGCAGATCGTCACCGGGGTCAGCGCCACCGACTCGGGCTTCCTGGTGCTGCCGCTACAGCTCGGGGTCGTCGCCACCTCCATCGTGTCGGGGCACGTGGTGGCGGCCAGCGGGCGGTACCGGCCCTGGCCCATCGCGGGCACCGCCGTCGCCGCAGTCGGGGTGTACCTGCTGTCGCGGATCACACCAGGCACCAGCGAGGTCACCGCCATGCTGTTCATGGTGGTCGTCGGGCTCGGGCTGGGCTGCCTGGTGCAGCTCATGGTGGTGGTCGTGCAGAACGCCGTCCCGCAGCGCGACCTCGGCAGCGTCACCGCCTCCACCGGCCTGTTCCGGATCGTCGGCGGCGCGATCGGCTCGGGGATCTTCGGCGCGATCCTCAACTCCCGCCTGCCGGACGCCGTGGCGAAGCACGTCCCGCCGCGCGCGCTCCCGCCGGGACTTCCGGTCGGGTTCCTCACGCAGAACCCGTCGCAGGTGGAGAAGATGCCGCCGCCGGCGCGCACCGGTCTGGCGGCGGCGTTCGCCGACGTCTTCCACGTCATCTTCCTGTCGGCGCTGCCGCTGGCCGTCCTGGCGTTCGTCGCCGCGCTGCTCCTCAAGCAGATCCCGATGCGCGGCCACGACCCCGCCGTGGACGACCCCGGTCCGGAAGGCCCCGCCCCGGCCGAGGACGAGACCGCCCCGGCCGGGACCGACGCCTGACAAGCATGTCCCCTGGCCGGGCGGCCGGCCAGGGGACGTCTCGGGCGCCTCAGCCGGCCGCGTTCTCCGGCGCCCAGCGCAGCAGCCGCCGCCGCACCAGCAGGAGCAGGCCGTCCAGGACGAACCCGAGCACCGACACCGACACGACCGACACGTAGAGCTGGGCGGTGTCGAGTTGGCGCCACCCGGCGACCATCGCATGCCCCAGCCCGTCGGACGAGACCACCATCTCGCCGACGTACACGCCGATGATCGCGCCGATGAGCCCGACCCGGGCGCCCGCCAGCAGTCCCGGTAGAGCCGAGGGCAGGACGACGCGGAACACGACCAGGAACCGCGACGCGCCCATCGACTCGGCCGACCAAGTGAGCCGTTCGGGCACGCGGGACGCCGCGGCGGCCACGGCGGCCGTGATCGGGAAAACGGCCTCGGCGAAGCCGAGCGCCACCTTCGAGGCGGTGCCGAGGCCCAGCAGGATCACCAGGGCGGGGAACATGGCGATCTTCGGTGCGGGGAACCCGAGCCCCACGATCGGCCGCAGCGCGGCCCGCGCCGTCGCGGAGCGGCCCATGGCGAGACCGGCGATCGTGCCGGCGGCCAGCGCCAGCGCGAAGGCGGCCAGGACCCGTTCGAGGGTGATGCGCAGGTCACGGGGGAGAGAGCCGTCCGACCAGAGGTCACCGGCGCGTCGTGCGACCGCTCCGGGGCCGGGCAGGACGAACGGGTTGCCGAGCCATCCCCGCGCCACCACGACGTGCCACGCCGAGATGGCCACCGCCAGCGCCAGCAGCGGGCCGGCCCGCGAGATCAGCCGGGTCATACCTCTCCCTCCCACCAGCGGACGGCGCGGCGGACCGCCTGCGCATACGCCGCGTCCAAGGCCAGCCCGGCGAGCGCGACGAGCACCGTCACCGCCCACACCCGCTCGTACTGGCCGATGTCATAGGCGTTGAACAGGTAGGCCCCCACGCCCTTGCCGCGCACCAGCAGTTCGGCGCCGACCAGGCTGAAGATCGAGACGGCCAGGGCGGTGCGCAGGCCGGACAGCACCTGCGGCAGGGCCGCGGGCAGCACGATCGTCAGCAGCCCGCGGACCGGCCCGGTGCCGGCGGCGCGCGCCGACCACAGCAGGCGTGGCTCCACCTCCGCCGCGCCGTGCGTCGCCGACACCGTCAGCGGGATCAGGCAGCCGAGCACGATGACCACGATCCGCGCGGTCTCACCGGCGCGCTCGGACGGCATCCGGAGTCCGAGCACGAGCAGCAGCGGGATCACCAGGGCCACCTTCGGGACCGGATACAGCAGTGCGAGCAGCGGCTCGACGAGCCGCCGCAGGACCCGTGCCCGGCCCATGGCGATGCCCAGTGGCACCCCGATCAGCACGGCCAGGCCGAGCCCGGCGGCCCACCGCCCGGCCGACAGACCGACCTGGCTGCGGAACCCTCCGTCTCGCAGAACGTTCCAGACCTCGCCCAGCACCTTCGACAGCGGAGGAAGCGACTGGTCGGGCGCCACCCCGATCCTCGGCGCGACCTCCCAGCAGCACAGCAGCACCAGCAGGGCCGTCACGGAGATCGACGCCGACCGGATCCGCGTCACGCCCGACCCTCCTCACGGAGTTCCGCCCAAATGCGCTCGTACAAGGCGGCGTAGGAAGGGTCTGCGAGCACCTGCTCGCGTGTACGCGGACGCGGGAACCCTGGCGTGACGACGTCGCGGACCCGCGACGGCCGCGACGACAGCACCACGATCCGGTCCGACAGGTAGAGGGCCTCCTCCACGCTGTGGGTCACGAACAGCACGGTCTTGCCGGTCTCCTCCCAGATCCGCAGCAGTTCTTCCTGCAGGAGCGCGCGGGTCTGGGCGTCGAGGGCGCCGAAAGGCTCGTCCATCAGCAGCACCTCGGAGTCCATGGCGAGGGTCCGGGCGATGGCTACGCGCTGCTTCATCCCGCCCGACAACTCCGACGGGTAGAGGCGGTCCGCCTCGTCCAGCCCCACCAGGGACAGCAACCGCCGCGCTTCCTCCGCCCGGTCCTTGCGGGGAACGCCGCGCCGGGCCAGCGCCCAGGTGACGTTCCCGAGCACGGTCTTCCAGGGGAAAAGCGCGAACTCCTGGAAGACGATGCCGCGGTCAGGACCGGGGCCTACCACCTCGCGGCCGTCGCACAGCACGGATCCGCCGTCGGCGCCGATGAATCCGCCGACGATATAGAGCAGGGTCGACTTGCCGCACCCCGACGGGCCGACCAGGCTGACGAACTCGCCGGACCGGACGTCCAGATCGATGCCGCCGATCGCCTGCACCATGCCGCGCCGCCGCCCGGCGTAGGACTTCGCCACCCCGGACAACCGCAGCTTCGGCTCATCGCTCACCCGGCGTGCGGAGCCCGCCGGGTGAGCCGTTTCCGCCGCCATGTCAGCCCGCCTTCGCCAGGACGGAGGCGTCGAGGTACTTGCGCACGTCCAGCTTCTTCTTCAGGACGCCGCTTTGGTGGAAGTAGTCCCAGGTGGATTGGAGCCCGGCCGCGTCGAGGGCTCCGCCCGGCGGCCGGTAGTAGTCGTCGCGGGTCATCAGGTAGCCCTTCAGCGCGCCGGCAGGGATTTTGGCGATCTTCGCCTCGGCGTCGATCACGGTCGGCAGGTTGGCGGGGTCGGCGACGTACTTGGCGACGGTGCTGAAGTCGTCCATGAAGCAGCGGGCGGCCTTCGGGTGCTCCTTGACGAAGCGGCGGTTGAACACCTGCAGGAGCTGGGGCATGTTGTCGTGGACGTCGGCGACGCGGAACAGCGGCCGGAACCTCCCCGTCGCCATCGCCTTGGCGTAGAAGGGCTGCGCGAACACCGCCGCGTCGACGCGTCCGCTCGCCAGCGCCTCCTGCTGCTGCGGGTAGGGCAGTTCGGGGTTCTGGTAGTCCTTGCCGGTCTTCAGCCCGGCCTGCTGCAGGTACTGGACCTGAATGTAGTAGGTCGGCGTGCCGATGCCGGCGGTCGCGACCTTCTTGCCGCGCAGGTCGGCAGCGGTCCTGATGGGGGAGTCCTTGCGGACGAGCCAGGTGGTGGTGAAGTTCGGCGTCCGCTCGGCGAACATCTCTCCAGCGATGGTCAGGTCCGCGCCGCGCTCCACGGCGGTCCCGGCCGCCAGGGCGCCGACGGTGGCGCCGTCCAGCGTGCCGGCTGCCAGTTCCTGGGCGCCCTGCGCGGTGTTGGTGAGCTGCTTCCACTCCAGCGTGTAGCAGTGGCCCTGGTTCGGCGCCTTCGACGGATCGGCCTGCATCAGGTACTTGATCTCGTCGCCGGGGACGCCCCAGGCCATCCGGATTCTGGCGGGGCCGCCACCGTCATCGGTGGCGGCCCCGCAGCCGGACGCCAGTCCGGCCAAGACCGCGGCGGCGAGCACGAACGTAACGCGCATGGACGCTCCTTGGGGGTGGGGCACGGTGCATGGCGAGTGTCCGCGCGTGCCGGTCGGCACCCAAAGGTGGCCGGTTCGTTGGGCGAACCCTGTTCCTTGGCCCCACCAGGCGTCCCGCACCAACATCGAGGCGTGACAGGAGCCGAATCACAGACGCAGCGGGGAGCGCGCGGACGCCGGGACTGGTCCACGTGGCCGCACTACGACGCGGCCGCGGCAGGATTCCGCGGCTACTGGTACCCCGTCGCCTGGTCGAACCACGTGACCGGGAAGCCGACAGGCATCACGCTGTGCGGAGACAAGATCGCGCTGGTCCGCGACCAGGGGACCGCGTACGCGCTGCATGACCGCTGCCCGCACCGGGGCGTGCCGCTCTCGCTGGGCCGCCGGGAGTTCCCGGGGACGCTGAGCTGCCCGTACCACGGGTGGACCTATGACCTGAAGGACGGCGAGCTCGTCGCGGCGATCACCGATGGGCCCCAGTCGCCGATCTGCGGGAAGGCCCGCGTCGCGACGTACCCGGTGGCCGAGCGCCTCGGAATGGTGTGGGTGTACGTGCCCATTGCCGAGGAGGATCCGCAGCCGATCGACGAGCAGTTGCCCGAGGAGCTGGTCGAGAACCCGTTCGTCATGGGCGGCCGCATGGACGACCGGGCCGGCAACTGGCGATTTGCGTGCGAGAACGGATACGACGAGGGGCACGCCAAGTACCTGCACCGCACGTCGCTGTGGCGGCTGTTCAAAGCGATGCCGACGTGGAACGTGACGCGCATCGTTCCGGAAGGCCGCTGGATCTACCGCAAGCAGGAAGAGCAGTTCTGGGAGGCGGACTTCCCAGGGCTTGGACGTTGGACGAACCAACGCTGGTGGAAGCTCAATCCACCCGCCGCGAAGGCGGGAAGCACACCCTCCAACATCGGCAACACCGGAGCGGCGGCCAAGGTCGACCCGGTCATCGCCGCGCAGGACTTCCCCGGCTTCGCGTCGGTGTCGATGCCCGGCGTGCTGCGCATCGCCTATCCCAAGTTCATCCACTACGAGTTCTACGTCCCGGTCGACGCCGACCGGCACCTGTACGTCGGCGTGATGGTCAATTTCCTGCGCGGCCCGGCGACGCTGAAGTTCTACGCCAAGTACCTGGGCTGGATCCGCTGGCTGTTCCACGGCCAGTTCTCCGGCCAGGACGCGTGGATGGTCGACGTGACCGATGCCCCTCCCGAGCAGCTGTACCGGCCCGACGTCTCGCTGACGGCCTGGCGGGGCCTGGCCGAGAAGGAGTTCAAGGCCAAGCTCGCCGCGATCCGCAAGGAGGACGACTGAGATGCGACGCGCTGTGGTGATGGCCGTGCTGGCGGCCCTGGCGGTGCTCGCCTGGCGGTTGCGGCGGACCAGCCGGACCCAGGTCCACCGGATCAACCAGTGACCTGGGTCGAGCGGGCCCGCGCGAACGTGCGCCGCGCGCGGCTGCTGGAGCTGGTCACGGGACTGGTCGCGATTCCCAGCCCGACCGGGGACGAGGGGCCGCTGGCCGGGTACGCGGCGGCGGAGTTGGCGGCCGGTGGGCTGCGGTCCGGGACGCTGCCGCTGGACGACCGGCAGGCGTGCGCCTGGGCGCGGCTGCCGGGGTCGGGCGGCGGCCGCGATCTGATGCTGTACGCGCCGGTCGACACGCTGACCATCGGACGCGCCGAGGCGGACGTCCCGTGGATCGGCCCTGAGCTGCGCGCCGACATGCGTGCCGAGCCGTCCGTCCACGGTGACTACGTGGTCGGGCTCGGAGCCGGTAACCCCAAGGGGCACGCGGCCTGCGTGATCGCCGCGGCGGAGGCGGTCGCTGCGGCGGGTGTGCCGCTGGCGGGCGACCTGCTGGTGGGGCTCGGCGCGGGCGGTATGCCCACCAACTCGCCCCGCCTGGACGGTGATGTCCGCCGCCACACCGGCCAGGGCGTCGGCTGCTCCTTCCTGCTTGAGCAGGGGTTGTGGGCGGACCATGCCGTGATCGCCAAACCGGGTTGGACGGTCTCGTACGAAGAGGTCGGACTGGCCTGGTTCGAGGTGAGCGTGCACGGCACGCACACCTACGTGGGCAGCAGGCACCGGCTCCCGTACCGCAACGCGATCGCCGCCGCGGGCCAGGTGGTCGCCGGGCTGGAGGCATGGTTCGAGGAGTACGCGGCCCGGCACACCGCCGGGACGGTGGCGCCGCAGGGAGTGGTCGGCGCGATCGAGGGCGGCTGGATGCGGATGGCCGCGGTCACTTCGGCGGCCTGCCGGTTCCGCTGCGACCTCAGGCTTCCGCCGGACCTGTCCCCGGCGGCGGCCAAGCGCGAGTTCGCGGCGGCCATCGAAGAGATCGCCGCCAAGACCGGCGCGGAGGTCACCTGGGAGATGGTGCTGGCCGTCCCCGGCACGCGCACCGCCCCGTCCGACCCGGTGGTCACCGCCGCCGTCGCCGCGTTCAAGGAGGCCGAGGACGGCCGGCACGTGCCGGTCCTCGGCAACTCCGGAGCGACCGACGCCAACATTCTGCGGTCGCGCGGCGTGCCGACCGTCCGGGTCGGGATGCCGAAGGCGAGCACCGGCGAGTTGGGCATCGACCCGTCCACCGACTTCCAGATGGGGATGAACACCGTGGACCTGCGCGAGATGGAGCGGCTGACCAGGCTGCTGATCCGGGTCGCGATCGACGTGATCGGGGTCCGCGATGTCGGCTGAGATCGTGTTCGGTGTCGGCGCGTCCCACAGCACGCTGATGAACACCCACTGGGAGCAGACCGCGCAGAAGGCCGAGGCCACCCGGTTCTGCGACGCGCTGTACCAGGCCCGGGACCTGCTCGCCGAAGCCCGCCCGGACACCGTGGTGATCGTCGGCTCCAACCACTTCCGCGGCTTCTGGCTCGACCTCATCCCCGCCTTCACGATCGGCGTGGGGGAGTGCATCGCCAGCGGCGAATCCGGTACGCCCAAGGGACCGTTGCCCGTGGACGTGCCGCTGGCCAGGCACATCGCGTCCTCGCTGATGGAGGGCGGTTTCGACCCGGCGTTCTCTGCCCGGCTGCAGATCGATCACGGCCAGACCCACGCCGTCCAGTACCTGCTGGAGGGGCTGGACGTCGACATCGTGCCGCTGGTGGTGAACGTGTTCGCGCCGCCGCTGCCGACCACGGCGCGGTGCGCCGCTCTCGGTGAGGCGGTGCGCGCGGCCGTGCAGGTCTTCCCGGGCGACCGCCGTGTCGCGGTCATCGGCTCGGGCGGGCTCTCGCACCGGCTGCCATGGCCGGACTGGCGGGACCCGCACGGCGACGACGAGGAGTTCATGGTCGCCGCCTGGCTGAACGGGCGCGGCGACTGGTCCCGCTACGACGCCCGCCGGCGGCAGATCATCCGGGCCGCGCCGAGCGTCATCAACCCCGGGTTCGACCGGGAGTTCCTCGACCTGATCGAGACCGGCCGAGCGGACCGGGCGTGCGCCTTCACCACCGATGAGCTGGAGCGGGTCGCGGGCAACGGCGCGCAGGAGATCCGCACATGGCTGGTCATGGCCGCCGCCCTCGGATACGCGCCCGGCCGCCGGCTCGCCTACGAGCCCGTCCACGACTGGCTGACCGGGATGGCCGTGGCCGTCCTGGACCCGAACGCGCAGAAGGAGCCCACCACATGACGATCTGGACCGACCTCACCGGCGTGGACCATCGGCTGGCCTACGTCGACGCGGGAGGCGTGCGGACCCGCGCGCTCATCGCCGGCCCCGAGGACGGCCCGCCGCTGGTGTTCCTGCACGGCACCAGCGGGCACCTGGAGGCGTTCGTCAGGAACATCCCCGTGCACGCCGACGCCGGCTACCGCTGCCACGCCATCGACATGCTCGGCCACGGCTACACCGGCAAACCCGACCACCCCTACGAGATCCCGCGGTACGTCGAGCACCTGACCGGCTACCTCGACGCGATCGGCGCGGACCGTGTCCATCTCGTCGGCGAATCGCTCGGCGGCTGGGTGGCCGCCTGGCTGGCGAGCGAGGCCCCCGGCCTGGTCGCGTCGCTCCAGCTGCTCGCGGCCGGCGGCACCAAGGCCGACCCGAAGATCATGGAGCGGATCCGTACCTCCACGCTCAACGCGGTGCGGACCGACGACATCGACCTCACCCGCAAGCGGCTGCACCTGCTGATGCACGACCCGGCCAAGGACGTCTCCGAGGAACTGGTCGACATCCGCCACCGCATCTACCACCAGCCGGACTTCGTGGCCAACGTCCACAACCTGCTGTGCCTGCAGGACATGCAGACCCGGCAGCGGAACCTGCTGCGGCCCGACCGGATGGCGCGCATCACCGCGCCGACTCTGATCGTGTGGGGACGCCAGAACCCGTTCGGCGAGGTGCCCGAGGCGCAGGCGATGCACGAAGCGATCGCCGGTTCCCGACTGGAGCTGTTCGCCGACTGCGGACACTGGCCGCAGCACGAGCGCGCCGACCTGTACAACCCGCTGTCGCTGGAGTTCCTGAAGGCCGCATCGTGATCCGCTTCGGCTACGCCGACACGCCGCTCGGGCAGGTGCACTACGCCGAATGCGGGAGCGGCCGGCCCTTGCTCCTGCTGCACCAGACCCCGCGATCGTGGGACGAGTTCCGCGAGGCGATCCCGATGCTTTCGGACGGCCGGCGCGTCATCGCACCGGACACCCCGGGCTTCGGCGCATCGGCGCGGATCCCCGGGCACTCGATCGAGACCTACGCCTCCGGAATCCTCGGCCTTCTCGACGCGCTGGGCGTGGACGAGTTCGATCTGGCCGGCCATCACACCGGCGGGGTCGTCGCGGTCGAAATCGCCGCGCGAGCTCCGAAGCGGGTGCGCAGGCTCGTCCTGTCGTCGACTCCCTACATCGACGAGGCGGCGCGGAAACGCCGCGCGTCCCGCCCGGCGATCGACGCGGTGGAGGAGCGGCCCGACGGCTCCCACCTCACCGAACTGTGGCATCGGCGCGCCGCGTTCTACCCCGAAGGCCGACCGGACCTGCTCACCCGCTTCGTCAGCGACGCATTGCGGGTCTGGCCGGACGTCGAGCACGGGCACGCCGCAGTGAGCGCCTACCGGATGGAAGAGCGGATCGGGCTGATCATGTGCCCGGTGCTGTGCATCGGCGCCTCCGCGGACCCGTACGCCTTCCCCGAACTCGCGCCGCTCACCGAACGCATCCCGCACGCCGAGACCGCCGTCATCGAGGGCGGGGGCGTCCCCTTGGAGTTCCAGGCCGCGGAGTTCGCCCGCCTGACCGCGGGATTCCTCGGCAGGACGTGAAAGGAACGACGAGCATGCCCACCGAAACGACCACCGCGCCGGCCGGAACCCTCGTCGAGGCCGACGGCGTCACCTACCACTGCATCGAGATGGGGCAGGGAGCGCCCACGATCTTCCTGCACGGCGGGGGACCCGGCTGCACGGCCTGGAGCGACTTCGGCCCCGTCGCATCGCTGTTCGCTCGGGACCGCCGCTGCCTGCTCATCGACATCCTGCAGTACGGCAGATCCGAGAAGTGCGTGATTCACGGCCCGATGTGGGACTTCCATGCCGCCAAGACGGTCGCGCTGATGGACGCGCTCGACATCGAGCGGGCCGACTTCGTCTGCAACTCCTGGGGCGGCACCATCGCCCTGAACCTCGCGGCGACGTACCCCGAGCGGGTTCGGTCGCTCGTCGTCACCGGTTCGATGCCGGTCTTCTACGGCCCGCTGGCCCCTCTCCCGGAAGGCGGAAGGCGCGGTCGGAACGCCCGCGACGCCTACTACGGCGGAGACGGCCCGAGCCCGGAGAAGATGCGCGACCTCATGGCGAGGCTCGAATGGTACGACCCCGACGCCATTCCCGCCTCCACCGTCGAAATGCGATACGCGCAGAGCATCGACCCCGAAGAGATGGAACTGGCGGCACGGTCCGACAGCCCGCGAGGCGACTGGCAGGACCTCACCGCCGCGCTGGGCCGCATCCAAGCGCCCGTCCTCTTCTGCTGGGGCATGCAGGACGCGTTCCTCACCCCGGACTACCCGCTGATGCTCGCCCGGATGGTCCCGCGCGGACAGCTCTACGTCATGGACCGGGCGGCGCACCACCTGCAGGAGGAACGCCCGCACGACTACCACGCCGTGGTCAACGGCTTCCTCAACCAAGCACACGCGTGAACCGCCGGACCGGCGGTTCACGTTCAGGTGACACTCATCGATCGAATGGGAGAAATGGAATGAAGCCGTTCGCGTCGTCGGCCGACCTGGCGGAGAAGCAGCGGAGCCTGGAGGTGCTGGCGGACGGCGTCTACGCGCTGACCGCCGAAGGCGATCCGAACGTCGGCGCGGTCGAGGCCGAGGACTTCGTCGTG
>NZ_JBEPCJ010000121.1:0-26102 GCF_040299565.1 Spirillospora sp. NPDC000708 | reverse complement strand
CCGCTCCAGCTCCGCCGCGATCGTCGTGTTCGTCGTGTTCGTCGTGTTCGTCGTGTTCACCATTCCGCGTGCCCTCCGTCCGGGTGCCGCCAGACCGGCGGGCGCCACCGGTGCCCGATCCGGTCGGCGCGGCGCACCTCGTCCTCGTCGATCTCTATGCCCAGGCCCGGCGCCTCCCAGCGCTCGATCGAGCCGTCCACGAACGCGAACGGCGACCGGTCCGCCAGGTAGTCGAGCACCTCGGCGCCGTCGTTGTAGTGGATGCCGATGCTCTGCTCCTGGATCAGGAAGTTCGGCGTCGCGAACGCCACCTGCAGGCTCGCGGCGAGCGACAGCGGGCCGAGCGGGCAGTGCGGGGCGAGCAGCGCCCCGTGCACCTCGGCCAGCGACGCGATCCGCCGCACCTCGGAGATCCCGCCGGCGTGCGACAGGTCGGGCTGGACGACCGCCACCCCCGCCTGCAGCGCGGGCAGGAACTCGGCGCGGGAGAACAGCCGCTCGCCGCACGCGATCGGGGTGGTGGTGGACGCGACGACGTCGCCGAGCCGGTGCGTGTGCTCCGGCAGCACCGGCTCCTCCACGAACAGCGGGCGGTACGGCTCCAGCAGCGGGATGAGCCGCCGCGCGGCGGGCACCGTGATGCGGCCGTGGAAGTCCACCGCGAAGTCGGCCTCGTCCCCGATCGCCTCCCGGACGGTGGCGGCCCGCCGCACGATCGCGTCGATCTGCGCGGGCGGCGGCAGCGGCGCGGCCCGCCCGGAGGCGTTGATCTTCACGGCGGTCAGCCCGGCGGCGATCTGCGCGGCGGCCTCCTCCCCCACCTCGCCGGGCTCGTCCCCGCCGATCCAGCCGTACACCCGGACCCGGTCGCGGACCGCGCCGCCGAGCAGCTGGTGCACCGGGACGCCGAGCGAGCGGCCGAGGATGTCCCACAGGGCCTGGTCGAGCCCGGCGACCGCGCTGGACAGCACCGGGCCGCCGCGGTAGAACGCCGCCTTGGTCATGGTCTGCCACAGGTCCTCGACGCGGCGCGGGTCGGCGCCGAGCAGCAGGTCGGCCAGCTCGTGCACGGCGGCGCGGGTCGTGTCGGCCCGGCCCTCGACGACCGGCTCGCCCCAGCCGACGAGGCCGTCGTCGGTCTCCACCCGGCAGAACAGCCAGCGCGGCGGGACGAGGAACGTCTCCACTCTCGTGATCTTCATGCGGATCCCTTGGTGATGCTCCAGCCCCCGTCGACCCGCAGCGAGACGCCGGTGACGAACGAGGCGTCCGGGCCGGCGAGGAACGCGATCGCCGCCGCGACCTCCTCCGGGCGGCCGAGGCGCCCCGCCGCGGTCTCGGCGGCGCTGCGCCGCCGGTCCTCCTCGCCGATGCCGTCCCACTGCGCGGTGAGGACCGGACCGGGCAGCACGGCGTTCACCCGGACGCCGGGCCCGTACTCGGCGGCGAGCTGCCGGGTCAGCCCGGTCAGCCCCGCCTTGGCGGCGGCGTACGCGGGGCGTCCCGGCAGCCCGAACGAGGCGTGCACGGACGACACGATCACGACGGCGGCGCGGTCGCTGGCGCGCAGGTCGCCGAGCGTCGCGCGGACGCCGAGGAACGTCCCGGTGAGCGTGACGTCGAGCTGGCCCCGCCAGGACTCCAGCGAGATCTCGTCCGCCGCGCCCGGCTCGTAGCGCAGGGCGTTCGACACCAGGACGTCCACCGGGCCGAGCCCGGCGCGGCAGGCGCGGACGGCGCGGTCCCAGTCGCCGGGGTCGCTCACGTCGCAGCGCAGGGCGAGCGCCTCCGCGCCGTCCGCGGACAGCGCGGCGGCGACCTCGTCCACCTGCGCGGACACGTCGAGGAGCGCGACCGCGTACCCGTCGGCGGCCAGCCGCCGGGCGGTGGCCGCGCCGATCCCCTGGGCGGCGCCGGTGACGACGGCGACCGGGCGCGTCGCGGTCACGGCGTCCCACCTCCCTCGCCGGCCGGCGCCACCGTCACGCGGACGCCGAGCGCGGTCTCCGCTCCCGGCGCGAGCGTCTCCCACGGGCCGAGCGCCTCGCACTCGACGATCCGGGCGGGCGGCGCCAGCCCGCCGAGGTGCTCCAGCGGGCGGTCGAGGGGATGCTCCATCCACACCTCGGCGCGCGAGCCGCCGTCCGGGTACGGGGCGCCGTCGTGGACGTCGAACTCCATGATCAGGCGACGCCCGGCCCGCGTGTAGGCCAGGCGTCCTGTGGCGTGCGGAAAGCCGAGCTTGCCGACGGCGTCCTGCGCGGGCACCTCGACGGTGTCCGGGCGCGGGCGCGTCCAGGTGGGCGCGGCCGTGCCGACCGCGAGCTCGACCGGCTCGCCGAAGCCCGGCCCCACCCCGACCTGGACCGTTCCACCACCCGGGTACTGGGCGACGTTCCACACCGCCCACCGCACCGGCGCAGGCGACCCGTTGACGGCGGAGACGCGCAGGTCGTAGCCGGGCTCACCGGCGCGCAACCGGATCTCCCGGCGCAGCCGCAGCCCGGTCCGCGGATCGTGCTCGCTTTCCAGCACCACCGCCGCATCGTCCGAACCCGCGCGGACCTCGGCCGCGTACGGCCCCGAGTCGAGCACCGGGTCGGGCGGCCCGGCCCACTCCCCCGGCGACGACCAGCCCTGCGGCGCCGGCCAGGTCTTGTCGCCGCCGTAGTTGCGCCAGTTCGCCATCGGCCCCGAGGTGCGTTCCGGCCGGTGCCCGCCGACGGGGTGCAGCCGGTCGTCGAGCAGCGCCGGGTTGCGCCACAGCAGCTCGTCGCCGTCGTGGACGAGGCTCAGCAGCCGTCCGCCCAGCGCCGGGACGATCCCGAGCCGCAGCGCCCCGTTGCCGAGCCACACCACCTCGTACGGGCCGGACGTGTCGGTCTCGACGTGCACGGCTCCCGCGACGGCACCGGTTCCGGCCGTCACTGCGCCGCGTCCGGGACGAGCACGACCTTGCCCTTGCTCGCGCCGGCGGCCAGCGCGTACGCCTCGCCGGCCCGCGACAGCGGGAAGACGTCGCTGACCGCCTTCTCCGGCCGCAGCCCCCAGCCGACGAGGTTGCGCGCCAGCTCGCTCATCGCCGGCAGCGACGTCACCCAGGACGCGTGGATCGTGAGCTGCTTGTGCAGCAGCGTGTCCGAGACCTCGGTGCACAGGTCGCCCCCCTCGCCGACCAGCGAGACGTGGCCCCACTCGGCCGCCGCCTCCAGCGCGAGGCTCCGGCCGGGGCGCGTCCCCGAGCAGTCGATCGTCACGCCCGCGCCGCCGCGCCCGGTGAGGTCCGCGACCGCCTCCGCCGTGCCGTCGCCCGCGGGCAGGGTCGCGTCGAACACGCCGAGCGTCCCGGCCCAGGCGCGGCGCGCCTCGGACGGCTCGACGCCGATCACCTTCCGCGCGCCCATGCCGCGCCCGATCATCCCGGCGGCGAGCCCGACCGGGCCGAGCCCGACCACCAGCAGGTCGGTGTCGCCGCTCACCCCGGCGCGGCGCAGCCCCTCGTAGGCGGTGCCGAACCCGCAGGCGATCAGCGCGCCGTCGACGTAGGACAGCTCGTCCGGCAGCGGCACGCAGGTCCGCTCCTCGGCGAGCAGGTACGGGGCGTGCCCGCCGTCGCGCTGCCACCCGTAGGACTCGCGGCCGGAGTCGCAGCTGATGTAGTGGCCGCGGCGGCAGTTGTCGCAGAGCCCGCAGCCCACGATGTGGTACACGATGACGCGGTCGCCCACGCCGAACCGCCGCACGCCCGGCCCGGCGGCCACGATCCGGCCGGACGGCTCGTGCCCCGCGATCACCCCCCGGTAGGCGGGGCCGTCCACGCCGCGGTAGCCCTTGTAGCCCCGGTAGATGTAGCCGATGTCGCTGCCGCAGATCCCGGACGCGCCGACCTCGATCAGCACCTGCCCGTGGCCGGGCTCCGGCACGTCGGACTCCCGCAGCACGGCGGTGGAGTCCCCGGGCAGGAACACGCCCTCCATCCGCGCCGGCGCCCCCTCGGCGCCCGCGGGCCGCGTCGTCGAAGTCACGGTCACACCGCCCCCTTTCAGGCCGCCGCGCCGGCGCGTCCGCGCCGCGCGACCACCACGTTGATCAGTACGGCGCCGACGATGATCACGCCGCGCACCACGTTCTGCAGGAAGGAGTCCACGCCGAGCAGCACCAGGCCGTTGCCGATCACGGTGATGAACACGACGCCGAGCAGGGTGCCGAGCATCCCGCCGCGGCCCCCGGCCAGCGCCGTCCCGCCGATGACCACCGCCGCGATCACGTCGAACTCCAGCCCGGACGCCGCGCCGCCGCTGCCGGAGCCGAGCCGGGCCGCCAGCAGGATCCCGGTGACCGCCGACAGCAGCCCGGTCGTGGCGAACAGCAGCACCCGGATCCGGGTCAGGTTGATGCCCGCAAGCCGCGCCGCGCCCGCGTTGCCGCCGATCGTGTAGACCGACCGCCCGTACGCGGTGAACCGGGCGACGTAGGCGAAGACCCCGAACAGCACCAGCATCACGATCGCCGACGTCGGGATCCCCGCGACGTCCCCGCCGAGGACGTCGAACACGCCGCTGTCGGGCAGCGTCACCGGCAGCGCGTCGGTGAGGTAGAGCCCGAGGCCGCCGAGGATGCTCCACAGCCCGAGCGTCGTGATGAACGACGGCACGTCGAACACCGCGCGCAGCCAGCCCGCGATCGCGCCCCACACCACGCCGAGCAGCAGGGTCACCACGATCGCGCCGCCGACGCCGAGGCCCCACTCGGTGGCGCCCTTGGCGACCAGCACCGAGGAGAACGCCGTCGCCGGGCCGATGCTGATGTCGATCTCCCCGGCGATGATGACCAGCGTGACGCCCCAGGCGGCGATGCCGACGGTGGCGGCGTCCCGCAGGATGCCGAGCTGGTTGTGCACCGACAGGAAGCCCGCGGCGGAACTGCCGAGCGCCACGTACAGCGCGACGATCGCGACCAGCAGGCCGATCTCGTTCAGCTGGTGCGACCGGCCGTTCAGCAGGCGCCCCGCCACGCCCGTGATGCGCGTCCCGCCGGGCGGCGGGACGGTCCGAGTGGTGGTCATGGTCTCTCCTCGTCTCTCAGGGCGGGTCACTCAGGCCGCCATCGCGGCGGATAGCACGGCGTCCACGGTCACCTCGTCGCCGGTGAACTCGGCGGCGACCGTCCCGCCGCGCAGCGCGATGACGCGGTCGCACACCAGCGGCAGCTCCTCCAGCTCGCCGGACACGAACAGCACGGCGGCGCCCCGGTCGGCCAGCTCCCGGACCAGCCGGTAGATGCCCTCCTTGGCCTCCACGTCCACGCCGCGCGTCGGCTCGTCCAGCAGCAGGATCCGGCTGCCCGCGTGCAGCCACCGGCCGATCACGGCCTTCTGCTGGTTGCCGCCGCTCAGCGCGGCGATCGGGGTGCGGGTGGAGGCGGTGGCGATCGACAGCCGCTCGATCAGCCCGCGCGCGGCCCGGTCGATCCGGGCCGGCACCACGGACGTGCCGCTGCTCACCGCCCGGAAGTCCGACATCACCATGTTCTCGCCGACGCCGAGCAGCGGGACGATCGCCTCGCTCTTGCGGTCCTCCGGCGTCAGCCCGACGCCGCGGCGCTTCATCCCGGCCGCGGTCACCCGCGGCACCTCCCGGCCGTCCACCCGGACGGTCCCGGCGGCGGCCGGCTCGAACCCGGCGATCGCGCGCAGCACCTCGGTGCGGCCCGACCCCATCAGCCCGGCCAGCCCGAGGATCTCGCCCGGGTACAGGTCGAAGGACACGTCGGCGACCTTCGGCGGGACGCTCAGCCCCGACACCGACAGCAGCGGCGTGCCGTCGCGGTGCACGGCGCGGGCCCGCGGCCGGACCGCCGCCTCGTACGCCGAGCCGAGCATCATCGCGACCGCGTCCTCGGTGGAGGTGGTCGCCATGTCGACGGTCCCGACCACCTCGCCGTTCCGCATGACGGTCGCGGTCCGCGCGATCCGCCGGATCTCGTCGAGCCGGTGGCTGACGTAGACGACCGCGACGCCGCTCGCGGCGATCCGCCGGACCGCCTCCAGGACGGTCTCCACCTCGGCCGCGGCGAGCGCGCTGGTCGGCTCGTCCAGGATCAGCAGCCGCGGCTCGCGGCGCACCGCCCGGCAGATCTCCACGAGCTGCTGCTCGGCCAGCGGCAGCGCGCCGACCTGCGCGTCCGGGGCGATGTCCAGGCCGAGCCGGTCGAAGATCTCCCGGGCCGCGCGGCGCATCGCGGGGTGGTCGACCCGGCCCGCCGCCGACCGCGGCCACGCGCCGAGGAACAGGTTCTCCGCGGCCGTCATCCCCGGCACCAGGCTGAGCTCCTGGTGGACGGTCCGCACCCCGAGCTCGCCGGCGCGCCGGACGCCGCCGTCGCCGAGCGGGGCGCCGCCGATCTCGACGGTGCCCGCGTCGGCGCGCTCGACCCCGGACAGCACCTTGATCAGGGTGGACTTCCCGGCGCCGTTGCGGCCGAGGAGCGCGCGGACCTCGCCCGCCTCGATCTCCAGGCTCGCCCCCGTCAGCGCCCGGACGCCCGGGTAGTGCTTGGTGACGTCGGCGACGCGTACCAGCGGCGTGCTCATGCGGCTCCTCTTCTCGGGGTTACGGGATGCCATCGGAGTGCTCCTGAAGCCAGCGCGCCCCGTCCTTCGGGCCGAGGTACCGGTCGATCGGCGCGGGGATGACGAACCGGTCGCTCGGCCGGCCCGCCAGCACGTCCCGCGCGGCCTGGGCCGCCAGCCGCCCGACCTTGATCCCGGAGATGTCGGCGACGCCCTTCAGGACCCGTCCGTCCTGCAGCTTCTTGGCGGCGTCGACCGACATGTCGCCGCCGAACACGGCGGTCCTGCCGGCCCTGCCGCGCGCCTCGACGGCCCGCACCGCGCCCAGCATCTGCGACCCGGCCTCGCCGTAGAAGGCGTCGATGTCGGGATGCGCCGTGAGCAGCTGCTCGCCCCGCTCGACGGCCTCGTCCAGCGCGAGGCCCTGCTGGTTCGCCACGATCTTCGCGCCCGGCACCCGCGCCTTGAGCGCCTTCTCGAAGCCCTGCCGGCGCTGGATGCAGACCTCGAACTGCTCGCAGTTGATCACGCCGACCTTGGGGGCGCGCTTCCCGGCGGCCAGGAAGTAGGCGGCCATCTGCTCACCGCTGACCCGGCCGAACTCGGCGGGGTCGCCGAGGACGAACGACTGCACGTACTTGCGCGCCTCCGCGTCCTCGATGCAGGTGTTGTAGCAGATCACCGGGACGCCGCTCTCCTTGGCGAGGCGCAGCGCCGGGATCGACGCCGTCGCCGACGCCGGGGACACGATGAGCGCGTCGACCTTCGCCGAGCTCATCGTGTTGATGAACGAACTCTCCTTGGCCGGGTCCGACTGGATGTTGGTCTGCACCAGCTGGGGATCCCGGTCCCCATGGCCGAGCGTCGAGCGCAGCCCGCGCTCCACGCCCGCGTAGTAGCCCTCGGCGTTCAGGTACACGACGCCGATGCGCCCGTGCTCGCCCACCCGGCCGCAGGCGGCCGTGACCGCCAGGACCGCCGCGACCGCCATGAGCACGGCCGCCAGACGGCGCTTGGCATGCTTCATCGACGTACTCCTCGTTCCGGCAACCTGCTGACCTTGTCTAATGCCCCCGGCCGGGTGCTGTCAATATTAATTCCTAATTTATGATTACACTGTGAGGGCTAGGGTACTCGGCGGACGAGCGAAGGAGGGGGCCTCCCGTGGTGCGCTACTCGGAGCGCGGACTGCACGGCCAGACGGTGCAGGAGATCGCGCGACGCATCCTCGGCGGTGAGCTGAACCCCGGCGACACCATCGACGTGGCCGCGCTCGGCGACGAGCTGGACGTCAGCCTCACCGCGCTGCGCGAGGCGCTGAAGGTGCTCGCGGCGAAGGGCCTGGTCGCCTCGCGGCAGAAGCGGGGCACGTTCGTGCGCCCCCGCTCCGACTGGAGCCTCCTCGACCCCGACGTCATCCGCTGGCAGTTCGCCAACCGCGACGACCAGGCGTTCCTGCAGAACCTGGCCGAGGTGCGCGGCATCATCGAGCCCCAGGCGGCCCGCTACGCGGCCCTGCGCCGCACCCCCGACGACCTCGCCGCCCTGGACGAGGCCCTCGCCGCCATGAAAGCGGCCGACGGCGACCTCGCCCGCGCCGTCCAGGCCGACCTGGACTTCCACCGTGGCCTTCTCACCGCCACCCACAACGAGCTGCTGGAGCGGATGGAGGTCGTCATCGAGGTCGGCCTCGCCGAGCGCGACCGCCTCGTGCACGGCGTCCGCCCCCACGACGACCCCGTCCCGAGCCACCGCGCGGTCCTCGACGCCGTCCGCGACGCCGACCCGGACCGCGCGGAGAAGGCCATGCACGACCTCCTCGTCAAGGCCGCGCACGACCTCGACACCCTCACCGCCGACTGACGCCGCCGCCCCGCCGGACAGGGCGCGGGCGGGCCGGTCGGGCGCGGATCATCCGCCAGGGCCCGATGCGGGCGACGCCCCCGGCGCGTCCGGGCTAGCCCTCGATGAAGATCAGGTCGGTGATGGGCTTGGTGAGCCGGACGGTGTCGCCGGTGACCTCGATGACGGTGTCGAACCCGGTCGCGTGGGCGTCGGAGATGACGTACAGCCGGTCGTTGAGGGTGGCCATGTACGCCTTGAAGCCGGCGAGCGAGGGGTCGCCCGGCGCGAGGGCGTAGTACTCGGCGAGGCGGCGGAACAGCTTGGGCAGGATGACCAGCCGCTCGGACAGGTCGTCCTGGGCGTGGAGGGTGGCGCCGCCGGTGGTGGCGTCGGAGGCCCAGACCCCCGTCTTCGCCGCGCGGGCGGCGTCGGCGGCCTCGGTCAGCGTGGCGCGCAGGTCGGGGTAGAGCTTGCTGTAGAAGGTCGGGTAGACCAGGCCGTCGGCCAGCAGCCGGTGGTTCACGCTCGTCTTCAGCAGCGCCGGGTCGGTGAACACCGGCCCCAGGTCGGGCCGGTCGGTGTCGCCGGCGAAGGCGAACGCGACGGGGCGGCCGTACTTGTCGCCGAACCGGGTCAGGATGTACCCGGGGGTGGCGTCCGGGGTCGCGCCGGTGACGACCTCGCCGTCGCGGACCACGCCGGAGAACCCGATCAGCTCCAGCAGCCGGGCGCCGGCGGCGTGGGCGAGCTCCAGCGGCTGGTGCATGGTGTGGCCGCCGTGGCCGGGCGGCGTGTAGTGGGTCTCCAGCGCGTCGATCGCGTCCAGCCGCAGCTGGGCCGCGCCGCTCGCGCCGAGGCGCACGTTCAGGTGCAGGTGGGTGAACGCGTCCGCGGTGCTGGGGAAGAAGTGCACGGAGTCCCCGTCGGGCTGGCTGTGCACGATCCGGTACTGGCCCTTGATCAGATACAGCGACACCGTGCTCTCCTCACGGCCGGCGACCTCGTCCACTCCCGAGTCAAGCAGTGATCGGGCGGCTACACACCGCTCTAGCCGAGGTTGGCCACAAAATCGACCCCCGCGCTGCCGCCTGCGCGAACCCTGGCCGCCGTCCTGTCGGCCCTCGGTCGCGGAGAAATCCGGTTGCTTTCGGCGGAGCATGGGCGCTGAATACTGCGCATGGCCGACATTCAGGGGTCCTGCGACGCCCCGTTCTCCGCGGTGTCCGAGGCGCTGGCCGGGTCGCTGGACGGCGGGGACGCGGGCGGCTCGGTCGCGGTCTTCGTGGACGGCGAGCCCGTCGTGGACGTCTGGGGCGGGTTCGCCGACGCGGACCGCACGGTCCCCTGGCGGCGCGACACGATCACCAACGTCTGGTCGGTCACCAAGACGATGACGGCGCTGTGCGCGCTGGTGCTGGCCGACCGCGGCGACCTCGACCTCGGCGCGCCGGTCGCGCGGTACTGGCCGGAGTTCGCCGCGGCGGGCAAGGAGAAGGTGCTGGTGCGGCACCTGCTCTCGCACACGGCGGGCCTGCCCGACTGGGACGGTCCGGTCGAGGAGCTCTATGACTGGCCGTCCGCCACCGCCCGCCTGGAGGCGCAGGCTCCGCGGTGGGAACCGGGGAGCACGGCCGGGTACCACTCGCTCACCCAGGGGTTCCTCGTCGGCGAGGTCGTCCGCCGGATCACGGGCCGGAGCGTCGGCGGGTTCTTCGCCGAGGAGGTCGCCGCGCCGCTGGGCGCGGACTTCCACATCGGGTTGCCCGCCGAGCACGACCACCGGGTGGCGCTCACGGTCCCGCCGCCGTCCCGGGACGAGGGTTATGCCGCCAGCGCGCCCGGCAGTGGCGCGTCCCCCGCGACCGGCGCCACCACCGTACGGGTGCGGGACGGCAATAGCGTCGCCTGGCGCCGTGCGCAGATCCCGGCGGCGAGCGGATTCGGCAACGCCCGCTCGGTCGCTCTCGTGCAGTCGGTCATGGCTTGCGGAGGTGCGATAGGGGGACGGCGGCTGCTGTCGCAGGCGGGTTGTGATCGCGCGCGGGACGAACAGTTCCAGGGCGTGGACCGCCTCCTGGGCATGCCGGTCCGGTACGGCCTGGGCTACGGGCTGTTCGGCGGCGCCTTCGGCTGGGGCGGCTGGGGCGGGTCGATCGTCGTGGTCGAACCCGGCGCCCGGATGGCGGTGGCGTACGTGACGAACCAGATGCGCGAACCCGCGGACGACGAGCGGGGAATGGAGGTCATCGCGGCCGCCTACGACGGCCTCGGTCGCCTCACCGCCTGAAGGCCGTCTCCTCCAGCCTGGTCTGGACGGTCCGGCCGCTCTCCCACGCGTTGGCGCCCGGGGCCACCTCCGGCATCGGGATGCCGGCCCGGTCCTGCCGCTTGCCCGGCGTCGAGACGCCGAGCCTGCGGTCGCGGGAGTGGATCAGCTCCTCGTCGGCCTGGCCGTCCTCCGTCAGGCCCATCATCAGTTGCGGGACTCCGTACGGGAAGTCGTCGCGGTCGTACTGCCACGTGTGGAACGTCTTCCCATAGGTCGTCACGAGGTCCTCGAAGTAGGCCCGCTCGGCCATGTCGGGGATGCCCGGGGCCACCAGGATGCCCGACTTCACCTCGTAGTGGTGGCTGTGCCACAGCCGCTTCTCGTCGTCGGGCAGGCCGTCGAAGCGCTCCCTGGTGATGATGTACTCGATGCCGATGAGGCGGGCGTCGGGCGCGTTGCGATCGAAGATCACGCACTGGTGCAGGTCGTGCTGGAGGTGAATGCAGAAATGCGACGCCTCCACCTGCCGCCCCATGTCGTCGGCGTACATGTGGAAGCCGTTCAGGTAGGTGCTCATCGCCTGGAGCGGATATTTCGTCTGCATGGCGCCGGCCGCCATGTCGAGTGCGCGGTGCTTGAGCGGGTGCCCCTTGCCGGTCCTGCTCAGCGTGGCCGCCTTGCGGCCGAGCATCAGGCTCGCGGTGGCCGCGGCGCCCGCGGCGGCGCCGACCGTCCCGGCCAGCACCCGGCCGCGCGCCGAGCGCGATCTGCCATGTGTAAGCCCCATGGGCGCCGCATACCCGGCAGCCGGACACCGAACCACGGAAGGCCGCGTGCGGGAGGCAGGGCGCGCCCTGCCTCCCGGCGGGCCAAGGGGATCAGGTGGTGGGACTGGTCCAGCCGGCGGGGATGTGGGCGATGCGGACGCGCTGCGGGTGGTCGCCGACCGGCACGGAGACGACCTTGCGGCCGGTGGCGAAGTCGATCGCGGTGACCTGGTCGGCGCCGCTCTCGGAGATGACGCAGTCGCGGCCGTCGCCGCTGACGGTGGCCCAGTACGGCTTGGACGCGGTGACGAGCGGGCCCTCCTGGAGGGTGGCGCGGTCGACGACGGTCGCGTAGTCGTCCATGGTCCCGGCGACGCACAGCTTGGCGCCGTCGGGGCTCATGGACAGGCCGTGGTGGCGCGAGTCGTTGACGAAGGTCGTGCGGTCGTCGCTGGTGGCGGGGTTCTTCGGCAGCGTCCTGATGCGGGTGATCTTGTCGGTGGCGACGTCGTACTCGATGAAGCCGTTGAAGAAGGAGACCTGGAAGTACAGCTTGGAGAAGTCGGGGGTGAACACCGCGGGGCGGACGGCGTTGGACAGGTCCTTGCGGCCGAACGCGTCCAGGCGCGAGCGCATGTCGATGGTCTTGACGACCTTGTAGGTGGTCGCGTCGGCGATGGTGATGTGCCGGTCGCCCTTGGTCCAGTCGAGGGAGGGGTCGTCGAGGTCGGTCTCGACGTTGCCGATGGACATGTTCCAGATGTACTTGCCGTCGGCGGTGAAGATGCTCTCGTGGGGCTTGTCGCCGGAGGCGAACGACCCGAGCTGCTTGCCGGTGTTGATGTCCAGCACGTGCACGGTCTTGCCGAGCGAGGCCGAGACCGCGACCTTGGTGCCGTCGGGCGAGACGGCCATGTGGTCGGCGCGGTAGCCCGACACCTGGAAGCGCCACCTGACCTTCCCGGTGGTCAGGTCGATGGAGACGACGTCGCCGAAGCTGGGCCGCGAGGCGACGAGGGCACTGCCGTCGGGGGTGGAGTACAGGTCGTCGACGAGCTGGTCGTGCCCCTCGCCGGCGGTCGCCCGGATGCCGAGGAAGACGGCGAGGCGGACGGGGTTGGTGTAGATCTCCGTCAGGCGCTGGGCCTTGTCGGGGACGACGTCGATACGGCCGATCTTGGCGAAGTCGCCGCCGGGGTTGATGACGTCGGCGGTGCCGTCCCAGTTGTTGCCGACGAACATCACCTCGCGCAGCGGCGCGGCCTGCGCGGCGGCGGAGCCGATGGGGCCGGAGACCGGGGCGATGGCGCAGGCGGCCAGCACGGCCGCCGCGGCGAGGCCCCGCAGGCGCCGGCGCCTGGGGGCGGGGAGGTTCCGGGCGGGGGCGGGTTCAGCGTGCATGGTGCTTCTCCCTGGGGGGTGGGAAACGCGGGCCGGAGAAGTCTGAAATTGGCCGTTTTCAGACTTTGGTTACTGGATGGTAGGCGGGGGTGACGCCCGTCACAAGGGCGATGCGGGAAGATTCTCTGCAGCACCAGGCGGAGGGCGCGGAGTGACGGGCAGGATCACCCCCGGAGCGGGCCGGTACCGGGGCAAGGACGCGGACGAGCGGCGGGCCGAGCGGCGCCGCCGGTTCCGCGAGGCGGGCCTGGAGATGTTCGGCGCCGGTCCGGGGTACCGGGGCACCCGGCTCGCCGACCTGTGCAGGACGGCCGGGCTCTCGACGCGCCAGTTCTACGAGGAGTACCGCACCCTCGAAGACCTCCTGGCCGACCTGCACCTGTACGTCAACGACGTCGCCGAGCGGGCCGTCGTCGAGGTGCTCCCCCGCGTCCAGGACCGGTCACTGCCCGAGCGCATCACCGCGATGCTGCACGCCTACGTCCAGGGGGCCACCTCCGACCCGCGGCACGCCCGCATCGCCTACGTCGAGATCATCGGTGTCAGCCCGCGGATGGACCGCCGGCGCCTCGAACGCCGCGCCGTCTGGATCGACTTCATCGGCCGGACCGCGGACCAGGCCGTCGAGCGCGGCGAGATGCCCCCGGGCAACTACCGCATCGCCGCCACCGGCTTCATCGGCGCCGTCAACGGCCTCATGCACGACTGGGTCGTGGGGTGGGTCGACGCGACCCTGGAGGAGATCGCCGACGAGCTCCTGCAGATCCTGCTGGGCCGATACAAGATCACGCTCTGAGGGCGCGGGCGCGGAGATGGCCGTGTCCGGCCGTCCCGGCTCGAAGGGCCGCGCGCGTTGGCGGTCGAGCATGGCGATATGCGACGTTGACGGAGGTCGGCCGCGGGGCCGGCCTGTTCCGAGGACGGCGAGTGGGGGCCGAGTGATGGACGGCGGCCGGGAACCGCGCTTCGAGATCCGTTTCTGCGCCGCCGAGGGCGGGGCGCGGATCGCGTACGCCACGGTCGGCGACGGGCCCCTGCTGATCGTCCCTCCCGCCTGGATCAGCCACCTGGAACTGCTGTGGCAGGACCCGGCCGTCCGCGCGTTCCTCGTTCCGCTGGCCGCGCGCCGGACGGTGGTGCTGTACGACAAGCCCGGCTGCGGGCTGTCCGATCCGTGGCCAGGCCGCCAGACGCTGGACACCGACGTGCAGGTGCTGCGGACGGTCGCCGGCCACCTGCTGCAGGACCGCTTCGACCTGCTGGGCGTGTCGACTGCGGCGGCGACGGCGCTGGCGTTCGCCGTACGGCATCCGGAGCGCGTCGGGCGCCTGGTCGTCTACGGCGGTTACGCCGACGGCCGGCAGGTCGCGTCCCCGCAGGTCCGGACGGCTCTGCTCGGCATGGTGCGCGCCCACTGGGGGCTCGGCTCGGACGTGCTGGCCGACATCTTCATGGCCGACGCCGACGCCGACAGCAGAAGGCACTTCACGCGGTTGCAGCGAGGCACGGCCACCGCGGAGTTCGCCTGCGAACTGCTGGACCAGTGCTACGACGCACGCGTGGTGGACGAGCTGGACAGGGTCGTCACGCCGACCCTGGTGCTGCACCGGCGCGGTGACCGGGCGATCCCGTACCGGCTCGGGCGGGACCTGGCCGCGCGGATTCCCGGCGCGCGGCTGACGACGCTCCCCGGCCGCGGCCACTTCCCCTGGGCCGGGGACTCCGCGCCGCTGGTCCGCGCCGTCCTGGAGTACCTGGGCGAGACCGCGAGCCCGCCCCGGTGGCACGGCCCGGGGTCCGTGGACGATGTGCTCACTCCCCGGCAGCTCCAGGTCGCGGCCCTGGTCGCGGACGGGCTGAGCAACCGCCAGATCGCCCGGCGCCTCGGGATCAAGGAGCGCTCCGCCGAAGGCCACGTCGAACGGATCCGCCAGCGGCTCGGCGTCCGCTCCCGCGCCCAGATCGCCGCCTGGTGGGCCCGGCGCGACCGCTGAGGTAGCGGACTCGGGTAGCGCCTGGCGTAGTTCCCCGCCTGACAGGACGCCGTACGCCGTCGGATCCTTCAGGGGCCGCCGCGCCCGCCATCAGGACGGCCGGCCTTCCCATCGGCGGCATCGACGTTCGAGGAGCGCCACATGCCCGACGCCAGCACCCTGCCGGCACTGAGCCCGAACCCGGTACGCGGACGCCTGAACTCGGCGTTCTTCGCGCTGACGGCCGGTTACACCGACCGGCGGCTCGCCGGGCACAAGCGGCGGATCCTCCCCCGGGCCGGCGGCGTCGTCGCCGAGATCGGCGCCGGCAACGGGCCGAACCTGCGCTACCTGCCGCCGGAGACGACCGTGCACGCCATCGAGCCGAACCCGTACTTCCATCGGCGGCTGGCGCGCACGGCCGCCGTCCAGGGCATCGACCTGATCGTCCATCCGGTGCCGGGCGAGGCGATCGACTTGGAGGACGCGAGCGTGGACGCCGTGATGTGCACGTGGGTGCTCTGCAGCGTCCAGGACCCGGCCCAGGTGCTCCGGGAGGTCCACCGGATCCTGCGGCCCGGCGGCCGGTTCGCGTTCATCGAGCACGTCGCCGCGCCGCACGGCCCCGTGCGGCGCGTCCAGCGGCTGGTGCGCCGGCCGTGGCGGTGGGCTTTCGAGGGCTGCCGCACCGACCGGGACACCGCGGCCGCCGTCCGCGCGGCCGGGTTCGCCTCGGTGGAGATCACCGAGTTCCGGTTCCGGTCCGGTTTCGTCCCTGTCCGGACGCAGATCGCCGGTGTCGCGGTGCGCTGAGCGGCCGCGCGGCCGGAGCGGGAACGCGATCAGGGGACGCGCAGGATCTCGCCGGGACGTGCGCCGCAGTGCGCGCCGTCCTCGACCACGGGGCGTCCGCCGACGACGACCGCGCGGATGCCGTCCGGATACCGCTGGGGTGCGGTGTACGTGGCCCGGTCGGTGATCCTGGCGGGGTCGAACACGACGATGTCGGCGGCCGCGCCGGGACGGAGCGCGCCGCGACCGGTGAGCCCGGCGCGCTCGGCGGCCGCGAGCGTGCACTTGTGCACCGCTTCGGTGAGCTGAAGCGGCCCGGTGCAGACGTACTCGGCGAACAGCCGCGGGTAGCAGCCGTACGAGCGGGGGTGCGGGGCGCCCCGTCCGGTGGGGCCGTCCGGGTCGAGCGCCTGCCCGTCGGATCCGATCACGGCCGCGGGGTGGGCGAGCGCGTCGAGCAGGTCCCGTTCGCCGCGCCCGCCCGCGATCATCTGGACGCCGTTGCCGTGCGCGGCGACCAGGTCGAGGACGGCGGCGCTCGGGTCCTTCCCCGTGCCGGCGGCGAAGGCGGACACGGTCCAGCCGACGGGGTCCTCCTCCCCCACCGCCGCGGCGTCGGGGACGCGGCTGATGGTGATCTCGTCCCAGGAGTTGGGCATGTCCCGCCACGCGCGGGCGACGCGCGCGCGGGCGTCCCTGTCTCGCAGCCGTGCCCGCATCCTCTCCTCTCCGCCCTCCTGCGCCCAGTAAGGCAGCAGCTGCGACAGCGGCGCGTTGCCCGCCAGGTACGGGTAGACGTCGAAGGCCACGTCCAGCCCGGACGAACGCGCCGCGTCGATCAGGTCCAGAGCGCGCGCGACCGACCCGTGGTTGCGGCGGCCGACGGCGATCAGGTGGGAGATCTGGGTACGGCAGCCGGTGGCCGCCGCGACCCGCAGCGCCTGCCGGACGGAGTCGAGCAGCCCGTCTGCGTAGTCGCGCACGTGCCAGGCGAACAGCCGGCCGAACGCGGCGGCGGTGCGGCCGAGCACCTCCAACTCGTCCTCCCGGGCGTAGCAGGGCGGGGCGTAGGCGAGACCGGTGGAGACGCCCGCCGCGCCGGCGGAGAGCGCGTCGCCGAGCAAGCCGCGCATCCGGTCGAGCGCGGCCGCGTCCGCGGGACGGTCCTCGAACCCCACGGCCGCCGCGCGCAGCGGCGTGTGCGCGACCAGGGCGGCCACGTTCACCGACGGGCGCGCGGTGTCCAGCGCCGCGAGATGCCCGGGCAGGTCCGTCCAGTCCCACCGGACCGACGGGTCGAGGTCCAGGTACCCGGCGGCGGCCCGGAGCGCGCCCGGATCGGCGGCGACGGGCGCCACGCCGAGCCCGCAGTTGCCGATCACGACCGTCGTGACGCCCTGCCGGACCGCGCTGTGCGCCTCCGGCGCGGACAGCAGCGTCAGGTCCGAGTGGGTGTGCACGTCGACGAACCCGGGGGCCACCACATGACCGGACGCGTCCAGGGTCCGGGCGGCGGGCCGCCCGGCGAGGTCGCCGACCGCCTCGACGCGCCCGCCGAGGACGGCGACGTCGGCGCGGCGGGGCGGCGTCCCGGTGCCGTCGACGACGGTCCCGCCGCTGACCAGCAGGTCGATCACGGTCGCACCGCCTCCCGCAGGCGGAACGCCGCCCGGGCGAGGCGGTGGTCTGCGTCGTGCACGTTGCCTCCTCTGGCGGCGGGTTCAACGCCACTCCACCAAGGCCCGCGAGCCGCCGGCAATAACCGGTCGCTCGGCGGCGGTGCCGCGGATATCGTCGGGCCGTGCCCAAGATCCTCCACGGTGAGTCGGTGACCCTGCGGCCCGCGACGGAGGCGGACGTGCCCGCGCTGGCGGCGATCCGCGCGACGCCGGAAGTCCACCAGTGGTGGCGCGGCGGCCCCGACCTCGCCGCCGAAGTGGCCAGCGAGCTCGCCGATACCGACGTCGCGCAGCTGGTCATCGAGCACGAGGGCCGCACCGCCGGCCTGATCCAGTGGTATGCGGAGCAGGACCCCGACTACCGGCGCGCCGGCATCGACATCTACCTCGACCCGTCCGTGCGCGGGCGCGGCCTGGGCCCCGACGCCATCCGGACCCTCGCGCGGCATGTGTTCGACGACCACGGTCACCACCGGATCACCATCGACCCGGCCGTCGCGAACACCGCCGCCATCCGCTGCTACGAGAAGGTCGGGTTCCGGCCGGTCGGCGTCATGCGGCAGTACGAACGCGGTATCGACGGCACCTGGCACGACGGTCTCCTCATGGACCTGCTGGCAGACGAGTTGACCGGCGGGTCCCCGGCTCTGTGAGCCGAGCACGTCACCCGCCCGGCGCTCACTCCGCGAGGCCGGGACGGTAGGCGGCGCGGGCCGGCCGGTGCAGGCTTCGCGCGGCAAGGCCGAAGACCACGCCTCCGGCGACGAACAGGATGTCGGTGAAGGCGCCGGCGGTGACCGCCCAACCTGACGGATGGGAGGTGCCGTACACCTCGGCGGTGGTGAGGCCGGACAGGCCCTTCGGGAGGACGTCCAGCCAGCGGACCACGTCGTCGACGACGCCGGTCCCGCCGCGCAGGCCGAGCAGTGCGCAGCCCGCCCAGCAGGCGGCCAGCTGAAGGCGGGACGGGAACCAGCGCCAGCCGCGCATCATCGCCAGCGGCGTGAGCACGCCGACCGCCGTCATCACCCAGACCAGGGCCATGAACACCTGCACGGCCACCCGGGCGGAGCCGTGGTGGTGGCCGGGGTCCGGCATGGACAGGCCGGTCAGCGCCCACACCACATGCCAGAGCAGAAATCCCATCACCCATGCGAAGGCGGCCGTCCCGGCTCGTCGGATCGTCATGGCTCCGACGATCGCGGACCGGCCGGGCCGCGCACCTCCCGCTCGCGGGCGAGACGATTCACCCGCGCGGGGGACCAACGCGCGCGGTCGAACCGGGCGCCCGAAACAAAGGGGATGTCACATTTCGGCCCTGGCGATCGTCTCAACGGCATCCAGTGAGGCCGCCAAGGCACGTGCCTCCCGGACAACGAAGGGACATTCCATGTCCGCACGATCTCGCGCACTGGGTTCACGTACCCGTGCGACCGCTCTCGCCGCCGCCGCTCTCACGACGATCGGCATCGGAGTCGTGACCGGCGTCGCGGCGGTCCCCGCTCAAGCCTCTCCCGCAGCGCCCGCGGCGACCTGGTGGGACGTCGGGAGCTACGGCACCCATTCGAAGTGCATCGACGCCGGCCAGCAGTACGAGCGCGAGGGCTGGCCCTACAAGTGCATCTACGTCAGCGGCGCCGGGTGGGTCCTCGAGATCTGGCAGTAGCCCTCACCGCCGCTGTGCCTCGTGCCCGCCGAAATGCTCCCCGGCATGAGCGGCCCCGATCGGCACCGGCCTCCAGGTCGTCCGGAGGCCGGTGCCGCACCGGTGCCGACCGCCACGTCCCGTCCGGGAGCGGCGCGGCTCGGCGGCTCCGAGCGGGTCAGAAACCGATGGCCTCGCGGACCAGCAGGACGGTCCCGCGCCCGGGGTGAGGTTCCGCGTTGAGGACGAGGATGCGGTTGAGGGCGCTGGGCACCCCGTAGGCCTCCATGCAGCGCTCGTTCTCCAGCGGGACGCAGTGGTCCTCGATGCGGCGCAGCGCGGTGCTCAGGTCGGGCACCACCTTCTGCGCCCCGACGACCCAGATCACCTGGGGCGCGGCACCGGAGTAGCCGGCCAGCTGGCTTCCGCTGGCGGAGGCGGCGACCAGGGAGCCGGTCTCGGTGACCGCGGCGACGCTGCCCACGAGGACGTCGGGGCAGGCGAGCATCCTCCAGATCTCGGTCAGCTGGGTGGCGCGGTCCATGGTGGAGCTGCGCGCCTTGACCGAGTCGTAGCGACCGCTGCGGTTGAGGTCCTCGTCGATGCCGGACAGCCGGAGGGTCTCGCTGGCCCCGGTGAAGACGGTGGCGCCTGCCGGAACCAGGTCCTGGACGCGGGCACGCGCGGCGGCGGCGTCATCGAGGATCTCGACGGCGAAATTGTTGTCCCTCAACGCGGCGGCCGCCCGCTCCAGCGCCTCCGCGGGCGCCGGGCCGGTGAACGATGTCGCCGGAGCCGAAGTGCTCATGATTCCTCCTGGGTCGTTGCACGGTGGGTTCGTCTCTGCTGGTACGACAGGACGGCCCCGCGGAATGTGAGGCGCCCGCGGACCTCACATTCCGGCCCGGTGCCTTGTCGAAGTGGTGAGCCCGCACGAGACCGAGAAGAGAGCCGGCGACAACACATGAGCGACACGTCCAGGCCGGGACCCGACCGGACCGATCCAGCCCTCAGCGTGATCATGGGCGAGCGGCGGCAGCTGATCAATCTCGCCTACCGGCTGCTCGGCTCGCTGGCCGAGGCCGAGGACGCCGTCCAGGAGACCTACGCGCGCTGGTACGCCATGTCCCGCCCGCAACGGGACGCCATCGAGTCGCCCGGCGCATGGCTGACCACGGTCGCCGGCCGCATCTGCCTCAACACGCTCAAGTCGGCGCGGGCGCGCCGCGAACGCTACGTGGGCGCATGGCTTCCCGAGCCGCTGCCCGAGCCCGCCGAGTGGGCCGCCGGCCGGGCGGACGGCACCGCGGCCGACCCCGCCGACCGGGTCACGCTGGACGAGTCGGTCAACATGGCCTTCCTCGTCGTGCTGGAGTCGATGACCCCGGCCGAGCGCGTGGCGTTCATCCTCCACGACGTCTTCCGCTTCCCGTTCGCCGACGTGGCCGAGGTCACCGGCCGCACCCCGGCCGCATGCCGCCAGCTCGCCTCCTCGGCCCGCCGCCGCCTCTCCGTCCTCCGGGATCCGGCGCCGCCCGTCGCCAAGCAGGCCGGCATCGTCCGGGCCTTCAAGGCGGCGTGGGAGGCCAAGGACATCGAGGCCCTGATCGGCCTGCTCGATCCCGACGCCACGGCGGTCGCCGATGGCGGCGGCCTCGCCATGGCCTTCCTCGACCCCATCGAGGGCGCCGAGCCGATCGCCCGCGGCTGGATGGAGATCGCCGACCGGATGCCCGCCGGCATGACGCTCCTGGAGCGCACGGTCAACGGCCGGCCCGGCCTGGTCGCCCGGCTCGACGGGGTCACCGTTACCGTGTTCGCGTTCGAGATCGTCGACGACCGGGTCAAGCAGATCTGGGCCGTGCGCAATCCGGAGAAACTCCGCCCCTGGACAGAGGGCTGACGCTTTTCGACCGGTGGGACGGCCGGGCGCGCGTCGATTCTCCTCTGGCGCGGCGCGAGCACGGCGACCAAGGGGAGAACAGAACGTGTCCCCGCCCAACCCGGCCGCTTTTTACAAATATGATCACGTTTGTCGGCGATCCACGGAGGAGGCCAGGGTGTCCGAGCGTGTCCGGAAAGCATGGGAAGCGCCGAGCGCCGTGTCCCGCCCGGCCGGCGAACCGGTGCGGATCGACACGACGGTCGCGCACTCGGCCCGGATGTACGACTACTACCTGGGCGGCAAGGACCATTACCAGGTCGACCGGGACACCGCGGAGATCGCGGCGCGCAGCTGGCAGGCGGTGCGGATCGCCGTCCGGGAGAACCGCTCGTTCCTGGGCCGGGCCGTCCGCCACCTGGTCCGCGAGCACGGGATCACCCAGTTCCTCGACATCGGCGCCGGCCTGCCCAGCGCCGGCAACGTCCACGAGGTCGCCCAGGCCGAGGACCCCGCCTGCCGCGTCGTGTACGTCGACAACGACCCGATCGTGCTGGCCCACGCCCGGTCACTGCTCATCGGCACGCCGGAGGGCAGGACCGCCTACGTCCACGCCGACCTGCGCCGGCCGGCGGCGATCCTGGCCGATCCCGCCGTCCGCACCACCCTGGACCTCGACCGGCCCGTCGCTCTCATGCTGGTGGCGATCCTGCACTTCATCGTGGACGAGCAGCACCCCGGCGAGATCGTCAGGGAGCTGATGGAGGCGCTGCCGTCCGGCAGCTTCCTGGTCGCCTCGCACGTCACCCCGGAACACGACCCGCGGGGAGTCCACGGCCTGGAGCAGGCCTACCGCGCCGGCGGCGTGCCGGCCCAGGCGCGGACCCGGGAGGCGTTCACCGCCCTCGCCTTCGACGGCCTGGACCTGCTGGACCCCGGAGTGACCCTGGTGTCGGAATGGCGCCCCGACGGCGACGCTCCCCGCCCGGCGGCGGACCAGGTCAACTGGTACGGCGGTATCGCCCGCAAGCCGTAACGGCGGAGGACGTCCCCCGCGAACCTTCCGATCTGCACCGCGTCCCCCACACGAAATGGGTGCCGGACCCGATATGGCGCCGCATGCCGATGGCCCCATGGTGGATTCAGGTACATCTCGGGATGTTCGGGTTGCGGAAGGGACTGACACCGCATGACGACGAGCGTGGACGACGGCGCCACGGGCAGGCACGCGCTGGGCGACGCCGCGGCGCGGGAAATGAAGCAGCGCCTGGAAGGCGAACGGCGCCGCCGCGCGTCGCAACTGGGCGTGCTGGAGCAGTCGGTCGAGCAGGTCTCGGTGGAGCAGACCGAGGAAGCGGACTACGCCCGCATGGAGAATCTGCGGCAGAGCCTGACGGAGATCGACAGCGCGCTGCGGCGGCTCGAGGAAGGCACGTACGGGCGGTGCGAAGGATGCGCCCAGCCGATTCCCGCCGGGCGGCTGGAAATCCTGCCCTATGTACGGTTCTGCGTTAAGTGCCAGGGAAAGCGGAACCGCACTGGCCGCTGAGGCGCGCCCGTCCACGATCACGAGCGAGGGGTGCGCCGCCCGCCATCGGGGGCGGCACCCATTTCCGCGCCGCACGGCGTGCACGCCCGGCGCGGACGGGCGCCCACGGCCACGCGCACAGGCGCCGCGCCCGATCGGCCCCGCGCGACCGGACGGCGGCACGATGCGAGAGGGCAGGTGAGAGGGCGGATACCGTGGGGACGAGTGTGCGCCGCGCGACGCGGCGGCACGGGGACGGCAGGGGAGGAAGCGCGGCCAGTGCGGCTGTTCTGGCGGGTGTTCTGGCTGAACACCCTGGTGGGAGCGGTGGCCACAATCCTGTTGATGGTCGGCCCGTGGACGGTGTCGGTGCCGATCCGGCTGACCGAGGCGCTCGTCCTCGCGACCGGGCTCGCGGTGATGCTGGCGGCCAACGCCGTGCTGCTGTGGTGGGGTCTCGCCCCGCTGGGCAGGCTCGCCCGCCTGATGGCGACCGTCGACCTGCTGCGTCCCGGCCAGCGCCTGCCGGTCACCGGGAGCGGCGAGATCGCCGCGCTGATCGACACCTTCAACCAGATGCTGCGGCGCCTGGAGGCCGAACGCGGCACCAGCGCCGCCCGCGCCCTGTCCGCCCAGGAGGACGAGCGCCGCCGCGTGGCCCGGGAGCTGCACGACGAGATCGGCCAGAGCCTGACCGCGCTGCTGCTCGACCTCAAGCGCGTCACGGACACGGCTCCGCCGCAGGTGCGGCGCGACCTGCGGAACGCCCAGGAGATGACCCGCGAGAGCCTCGACGAGGTGCGGCGCATCGCCCGCCGCCTGCGCCCGGACGTCCTTGAGGACCTGGGCCTGGCGAGCGCCCTCGCCGCGCTCGCCGCCCAGTTCGACACCCATACGACGCTGCGCGTGCGGCGGCAGGTGCAGCACGGGCTGCCGCCGCTCGACCCGCAGGTCGAACTGGTCCTGTACCGGGTCGCCCAGGAGGCCCTGACCAACGCCGCCCGGCACTCGGGCGCCGCGAGCGTCGTCCTCGACCTGCGCGCCGACGGCGACCGCGGCGTCCTCCTGCGCGTCGAGGACGACGGCGAAGGGCTCGGCGGCGCCCCCGAGGGCGCCGGGATCCGCGGCATGCGCGAACGCGCGCTGCTGGTCGGCGGCGCCCTGGACCTGCGCACCGGCCCGGGCGGCGGCACCCGGCTCGACCTGCGCGTCCCCACCGTCCACGCCTCGCTCGCCGGCGCGGACCGGCCCGTCGAGGAGCGGCCATGACACGCCCGACCCGGATCCTGCTCGCCGACGACCACGCGCTGGTGCGCCGCGGCGTCCGGCTCATCCTCGACGGCGAACCGGACCTGGAGGTCGTCGCCGAGGCCGGTGACGGCGCGGAGGCGATCGAACTGCTGTCCGGCGTCGGCGCCGTCGCGGCGGACCTGGCGGTCCTCGACGTCGCGATGCCGCGGATGACCGGCCTGCAGGCCGCCCGCGAGCTCTCCCGCACCCGTCCGGACCTGCGCATCCTCATCCTGACCATGCACGACAACGAGCAGTACCTGTTCGAGGCGCTGAAGGCGGGCGCGGCGGGCTACGTGCTCAAGTCGCTGGCGGACCGCGACCTGATCATCGCGTGCCGCGCCGCGATGCGCGGCGAGCCGTTCCTGTACCCGGGCGCGGTCACGACGCTGATCCGGACGTACCTCGCCCAGGCCGGCGCCGGGCGGGACCCCGACACCGTCCTCACGCCCCGCGAAGAGGAGATCCTGAAGCTCGTCGCCGAGGGCCACTCGTCCAAGGAGATCGCGGCCACGCTCGTCATCAGCGTCAAGACCGTGGAACGGCACCGCGCCAACATCCTCGCCAAACTCGGCATGAAGGACCGTCTGGAACTGCTCCGCTACGCCATCCGCACGGGGCTCATCGAACCCTGACCTGCCACCAATTCCCGCCATAAATAGGGCGAGATCCCCCGTTCAGGAAATAAATCCCTTCAAGGGAAATGGTTGACCGCCCGGCGTCCTCCTTCACCGGTTCCCGCGCACCGCGATGCCCTGGCGATGCACTCCCCTGATCATCGCTCGCGTTCGCGCTTGCCCAGGTCAGGGCAGAGCTGAACCGACCCAAGGAGGAAACACGTGATCGTACTCTGTTCATCGGGAACAACGCGGCGCGGAGCGGTCGGCCGGTTCTGCGGCGCGGTCACGCTTCTCGCCGGCCTCGTCGTCGGCGGAGGCGCGGCGGGCGCCGGCACCGCCACGGCGTCGACGGCCGACTCGGCAATTCACCCGAACGCCGGCGCGCACACCAGAATCGCGACGGACCGGCTTCCGGTCAAGAAGATCGAGAAGATCCTGCAGGCCGATGGCCACGTGAGCAGCAGCGGGGTCCTCGAAGTCGACATCGACCGCACGGACCTCCACGTCACCGGCGGCCAGCCCCGGGTGCGGTTCAAGGACGGCTTCCAGATCCAGCACGAGCTGTTCTTCCAGTCGCTCGGGCACGGGAAGGCGATCCTCAACGGCGACCTGGCCCTGAAGTCGCAGGAGATCCAGCCGGTCATCGACGCGTTCATCGCCCACGGGATCACGTTCCAGGCGCAGCACCAGCACCTGTACGACCTGCGCCCGATGGTGTGGTTCCTGCATTTCCGCGCCATCGGGAACCCGCTCCGGCTGGCCGGCGCCATACGCGCCGTCATCGGCGTGACGTCCACGCCGCTGCCGCAGCATTCGCCGCCGAACCCCCAGACCCCGCTCCCCACCAGGAAGCTGGCGAAGATCCTCGGCGGTGACGCCACCGTCGGCGAGAACGGGATCGTCACGGTGACCGTGCCACGCACCGACAGGATCAGGCTCGGCGGCGTGATCGTCAGCCCGGACCTCGGGGTGTCCACCAGCGTCCAGTTCCAGCCGCTCCCGGGCGGCAAGGCGGCGGTGGTGCCCGACTTCTCCATGACGTCGAACGAGACGCAGCCGGTCATCACGGTCATGCGCCACAAGCACTGGCAGGTGGGCTGCCTCTACAACCAGGAGACCGCCGAGCACCCGCAGCTGTTCTTCTCGCACATGTTCCGCGTCGGCGATCCCGTCGCGCTCGCCGTTCAGGTCCGCGAAGGACTCGACCGCACGGCCGCACGGCACCCCTGACCGGCGGCTTCGCGGGTATCTCACCATGCCGGCGCGGGTGGCTCGTCCAGCGCGTCCGTTCGTGCGCGGTGGCGCGTGTTCCAGCGCCACCGCGCACGCACGGGTGGACGGCGAACTCAGATGCCGACCGGGTGCCAGACCGTCTTGGTCTCCAGGAACGCGGTCATCCGGTCGATGCCGGGGGCGGCGGCCCAGTCGGCACCGGCCGAACGCAGGACGCGTTTGAGGTTGCCGGCGGCGGCCCGTTCGAGTTCGGGGGCCTGGTCGGGCGCGACGCCGGTGAGGTCGATGGCGTTGACGTCCATGTGGGAGGCGAGCCAGGGGGCCAGTTCGGTGCGGTGTCCGGTGAGGATGTTCACCACCCCGCCGGGTAGGTCGCTGGTGGCGAGGACTTCGGCGAGGGTGATCGCGGGGAGTGGTGCGGGTTCGGAGGCGATGACGACGGTGGTGTTGCCGGTGACGATCGCGGGTGCGAGTACCGAGACCAGGCCGAGGAGCGGGTCGTCGGGTGCCGCGATGGCGACGACGCCGGTGGGTTCGGGGGTGGAGAAGTTGAAGTAGGGGCCGGTGACGGGGTTGGCGGCGCCGGTGACGGCGGTGATCTTGTCGG